>JANMGF010001474.1:0-7535 GCA_031374535.1 Polyangium sp. (in: bacteria) | reverse complement strand
CTCATGATGCCATTGCCATAAGCGTTGTCGTTCGAGTTCATGAAGCTCTCGAGCTCCTGCATCGAACCCTGACGGCCTAGGACCTTGCCCACGATCTCGGCGCGCAGCGGGAAGTCAAACTGGCCGTCGAGCATGGTCGAGGGATTGACGTATTTCGCGATCAAGCCCTTGTCGCCCGTGTACGTCTCGCCGACCATGTAGAAATGCTTGCCGGTGACGGAGTCGATCTCGGCAGTGACGCGGGAGCGCAGCTCGGTGAGCCAGTTGATCTTCATGTGCTTCAGGGCGTCGAGCCGGAAGCCGTCGATGCCGGTCTGCTGCCACCACCAGACCATGTTGTCGATGCTGTACTTACGCGCCGCCGCATTCTCGTAATTGAAATCGGGTAGGTACGGCGTGAACCAGCATTTCTCGGTCGTCGCGCCGTCCCACGAGCAACCCTCGCCGCAGACGCAGTTGCCGCCGCTGCCATTGTTGTTCGGCCAGAACCAGCTGGCGTTGTCCTTGTAGACCTGCGCCGAGTCGTGCGCGTGGTTCGCGGCGTAATCGATGAGGACCGTGATGCCGATCTTGTGCGCCTCGTCGACGATCTCCTTGAGCTTCGCCATCGTGCCGAAGCGCTCCTCGGCCTTGTAGAAATCCTTCGGCCAGTAGCCGTGGTAGGCGCTGTAGTTTTTCCCGTCGTTGCCGAAGCCGGCCAGCTCGGTGTTGTCGATCGGGACCGTGAGCCAGAGGGAGTTCACGCCGAGCTTCGTGAAATACCCCTCCTTGATCTTGTTGATGACGCCTTGCCAGTCGCCGCCCTGGTAATTGGCCGCCTGCGGGACGTTGGGGACCGGCGCGCCATTGTTCGCGGCGTCGCCGTCGAGGAAACGGTCCACGAAAACGAAATACAAAACAGCGTCGCGCCAGGCCTCGACGGGGCTGTCCTCGGGGAGAGCCGGGGGGTCGTCGCAGGTCCAGGGATCACAGGTCTTCGGGGCCACGAGGCTGTTGGTGTTGCCATTGCCGTCATTGACCATGAGGGGATTGCCCGGATCCGTCACCCAGGTGCCATCGATGATGAGCTTGTACTGGACGGGCTTGTCGTAGGGGATCGCAACCGTAGCGGTCCATTGCCCGCCAGCCTTGACCATGGGGACACCCACGGACCAGCCGGTCGGGGAGAAATCTCCTCGAAGCTCGACGGTCGTCTGTCCGGTATCGGCGAGGGTGAAGACGTATTCGCAGCGCTTCAGGCTGTCGTCACACATGGGCGGGCCGGGGGGCATGCCGCCGCCATTGCCGCCGCCGCCCGTGGGGCTGCCCGCGCCGACGCCGGAGCCGGAGCCGCTGAGCAGCGGGGGGTTTTCCCCCGGATCGTAGCCGCCCAATCCCTCGGGCGGCGGATAACTGTCGAGGTCGTCCGAGCAGGACGCCGCGCCGAGCAGAGGCACGGCGAGGAGGCCCGAAAGGGCAAGAGCAGCGAATGATTTCATCGGAATTTTCATTTCGGAGGGGCCCATCAGGGTGAGGGGTTACGGCAAGGGCTCCCCGCGCGCACGAGCACGCGGAAGGAGAGGGCTTCGAGCGGCACGGCGCCGCCGGCGGCGATCTCGAGGGTCTCGCCGGTCAGGACGTCGACGTAGCTGCCGAGCGGGACGGCGCCGGTCGGCACGGAAACGAGCGTCGTCTTGCGCGCAAAAAAGACGAGCACCGGATCTCCATCCCCCGCATCACGCAAATAAGCATATTCGTCCTTGGTCGCGACGATCGGCTTGCGTACGCCCGTGCGGAGCGCGGCCGAGCAGCGGCGCAGACGGCCGAGCCGGCGGACGACCTCACGCACCTCGGATTGCAGGGGCGTGAGGGCCGAAGGATCGGGCATGACCCTGCGCGAATCGGGGTCGCCCGCGCCGGCGAGCGCTATCTCGTCGCCGTAATAAAGGACCGGCAACCCGTGGAGGGTCAAGATGAACGCGAGCGCCATCTTGGCCCGCGCATACACGGCCGGGTCCGTGGGCTGCGCGGGTTTGTCGTACCAGGGGTCGTTTGCCGCGTCGCCCGTGACCTCGGAGACGAACCGCGAGGTGTCGTGGTTGTCGATCATGCGCCCGAGCGCCGCCCCCGAGCCCTCGATGGCGGCGTCGGTCGAGACGAGGATATCTTCGAGCTCGGACATGCTGCCCCGATCGAGGCCAAAGACCTCGCGCAGCTTCCACATGAGCGGGAAATCGAAGGCGCCGGAGAGGGTATGCGGGCCGAGGAAATACCGGATGCTCTCGATGCCGGCCGCGCCGGGGCCGGTGAAGACCTCGCCAATCGAGAAGAGGGCGTCCTTGCCCGCCGCGAGGTTGTCGAATGCATGGACGATGCGGCGCGTGGCGGCGCGGGGCATCATGGGGACGGCGTCGATACGCACCCCGTCCGCGTCGAACTCCTTCATCCAGAAGACGGCGTCGTCGACCTGGGCGCGCATCGCGTCCGGATGCTCGAATCGCACGTCAGGCATGTACGAGGTAAACCAGCACGTGGGCAACTTCTCGCTCCACCCGCACCCGGGCGTGCCACACACGCATTTCTCGAGGCCGTCGTTGAACCAGCCCTTGTTTCGCTGCGCGAGATACCGATCGTTGTGCTCGTAAACGTGGTTCGGCACGAGGTCGAAGATCACCCGGATTCCATGCCGATGCGCCTCGTCGACCGTGGCGCGCAGCGCGTCCTCGCCGCCGAGCCGCGGCTCGACCCCGCGCGATTCGAGCGGCCAGTAACCGTGGTAGCCCTCGTAAGGCCGGCCGTCGCCGCGGCCCTCGCGAACCTCGATGGGATTCGTGTACACAGGCGAGATCCAGAGCGCCGTGACGCCGAGCTCGTCGAACGTGCCGCGCTCGATCTCGGCACGCACGCCGTCGAGCGTGCCGCCCGCGCGTGAGCCCGACTTGTCCTCGGGCAGCGGCGTGAGTGTCGCGCCCCCGTCGCCCCGGAAACGATCGATCATGAGGTGATAAAGAAGCCCCTCGTGCCACGAGGCCTGCGCCGGATCGATCCAGGCGACGGCCAGCTTGGGGCTCGCCGCGTTTCCAGATTGGTCGGCGCCGCGCAGCGTGAACGTATGTTTGCCGCGGCCGAGCCCACGCGCGACGAACGTGAACTTGCCGTCCTCGGCTTTGGCGTTCCACGGAACAATCTCGCCGCCGCCGCGGTGCTCCGCGCGGAGCGACGCAGGATCGAGCGCGGATCCCTCCGTTGCCGCAAGAAAAACCCCGCTCAAGGTGACCTCGTCCCCGGATACCTCGACCGCGTCGACCCGAATCTCGGGCGCGCCGCAGCTCTCCGCGATCACCAGCGACACCTCGTCCTCGCCCCGCCACGTGGTGAGCAGATTGAGCGGATCGAGCGAGCGTTTTCCCCCACGAACGATGCGGTATCCGTACTCACCGGGAGAAAGATTCAATGGGAACAGAAACCATCCATCGTCGCGTTGTTCGAGGGGTTGGGCCTCGCCCCAGTCGTCCCAGCTCCCCTCGACGCGTACGTCGCCGGACGAGCCCGGCTCGGCCCAGATCACGGTCGCGCAATCGCGTCGCGGGAATTCGGGGCCGCCGCATCCGAGAGAAGCCGCGCCGAGGGCCAAAACCCATGCGTGAAGGAAGTACGTCGTTCGCATGGCTGCTCGTTATGCATTACCACACCGGCCGGCCGTTCGTCATGCGAGGATCACGCAGGACGGGCGGGTACGCAGGACGGATCGCCTGACGCCGGTACGGCAGGGGTGGTTCGAATCGGAAGGAGTCTACCGTCGCGCTCGGCCGAGCGCATACGCGATCCCCGACTGGAGCGTGCTCCGGGTCGCGACCTTCGTGCCGAACTCGATGTCAAGCTGCACGAGCGCCTGCGCGACGTCGCCGCGGATACCCGTGATCACCACCTCGGCGCCGAGCAATTCGACGGCGCGTACCGTGTCGAGGAGGCGGCTCGCCACGTGGCTGTCGACGACGCGTACGCCGGTGATGTCGATGATGAGGGCGCGGAGCCCGCGTTTGCTCGTGCCTTCGAGGGCGACGCGCAGGAGATCCTCGGCGCGCGCCGAGTCGACGGTGCCGACGAGCGGGATCACCATGACGGCGTCCGTGATGGGCACCAGGGGCGCGGAGAGCTCGGCGAGGCGCGCGCGCTGCATATCGATCATCGCCTGTTCGAGCGAGGCGCGCTCGGCCTCGGCCTCGGCCCGGCGCAAAAGCTCGCCCTGGAGCACGTCATTCGCCCGGGCGAGCTCTTCCGTCTGGCGTCGCACGTCGGCGACGAGGAGCGCATTTTCGAGGGCAATCGCGGCCTGCGAGGAGAGGAGCGCGAGGAGCTCGACGCGGTCCTCCGAGAATGCATCCTCGACGAGGCGATTTTCGAGATAAAGGATGCCCGAGAGGCCCTCGCGGTGGACGAGCGGCAATCCGAGGAAGGATTGCGGGGCAGCGAGGCCGAGGTGGGGATCGGATTCGAACGGCGTGCCAGCCGCGCCGCGACCCACGACGACCGACGCGCGCGTGCGGGCGACGTATTGCACGACGCTCGGCGCGACGCCGGTGGACGTCGCGAGCGGGCGCATGACGCCGACCTCCGCGCCGTCGACGGTCAAGGTGGCTCCGACGAGAAGCTCGCCGCCACGCACGAGGACGAGCGCAGCGCGGTCGGCCCCCGCGACCTCGAGCACCGTGCGGAGGAGCCGTTCGAGCAGCCGGTCGAGGTCGATTTCGCCGGCAATGGCCTGCGCCGCGCGCACGATGGCGGTCGCGTCGAGCGAGCGGCCCCCGCGCGTCGAGGGTCGATCGGCGATACGCGCCTTGTTTCCACTGAATACGTCCGGATGACGGGCTTCGAGGTCCCGCACCTTCGCGGTCGCGCCCCAGCGGACGAATGCGCGCATCGACGCCTCGAGGTAAAGACGCGAGAGCTCGGGCTTGCCGCGGCCGGCATAATAATGGGCCGCGCGCTCGCACGCGAGGGCCTCGTCCTGGACAAGCCCGTTTTTCCGGGCCGCCTCGATCGCCTCGTCGTAATACTCACGCGCCTCGCCGTGGCGGCCCTCCGACGCGAGGACCTCGGCCGAGATGAAGTGCTCGAAGTGCTGGTAGTTGTCCGGACAAAGCCCGGCCCAGGCGGCGAGCTTCGCGCGGTAGGGAGCGAGGCGCTCGGTGAGAAGGGCGCGCTCGGCGTCACTCGCCTCGGAGAGGCGCGCCGCGAATGCGAGGGCCACGAGGAAGGTGGCGAAGGTCTCAAGGTAAAGCCACATGCCAGCGGCCATCCGCGCCTCGACCCGCTCGGCCCAGACAAACGCGCCCTCGAGATCGCCGTGGAGAAGGCAAAGCTGCGTGCGGAGGGCGTGGTGCACGCAGGCCGCATACCCGAACGTCTCCTCGGTGGCCGAGATAAAGGCGGCATCGTCGAAATCGTCGCTGTCGAACGAGGTCGGCCCCCGCGTGCGCCCCGCGAGGGCGTCGATCATACGGCCGACGGAGACGAGCGTGGCCGTCGAAGTGGGGTCACGCACGTCCGGCAAGATCCCCGTCGACTTTTCCCAAGCCTCGCGCACGGAGGCGAGCGGCTCGCCCGACCAGTATCGCAGCGTGGCGTCGAGGTGCAATGAATACGAGGCATACGGGACGTCGCCCGAGACGAGGCAATGAGCGAGCGCACGCTCGACGAACGGGATCGCGTCCCGGAGGGGCACGAAATGCGTGGCGCACGCGCCGATGGTCCAGGAGGTTTTCCCGCGAAGCGCCGGGCTGTCGATGCGATCCTCGAGCCTGACGCCGAGGTCGTAAAACCCGCGTGAGGTCTTCGTGTCGCCGAGGATCATGGCCAGCATGAGGCCGTAACTCACGTAGGCATAGGCCGCGACGTCGGCATGGCCGTGCTCGACGCAGGCGGCGACGAGCTGCACGATCACCACGAGATAAAGCGGCTGATCGGCCATGTACGTGGGCGGCACGAGCGCGGTGAGCAGATCGAGTCGCGCGACGGCGAGCGGATCCTCGATACGTTTTGCGCGGGCGAGATCCTCCGGCGCGCGCCCGCCTAGAAGGCGCGCGATGTCGGCGAGGCTCGCCGGGAGCGACGCAGCCTCCGCCCCACGCTCGGGCAAAAGAATGCCAAGCTCGGACAAACCTTCCCGTCCAGCGATAATCGCCTCCGCGTACCGGCCGCGCGAGATGCGCAGGGCGAGGCGCTGCCCGTGCACGCCGGCCCATTCGATGTGCGTGCGCGCGTGAGAGAGCGCCACCGAAAGAAAGGTCTCCGCCTGCTCGGCGTGGCCCTCGAGGTGGGCACAGTCGGCCCGCGCGGAGAAGAGCCCGAGGGCGAAGGACGGGTCCCGGTCGAGCTCGGCCTCCGAGAGCAATGCGGCAGAGGCCTCGAAGAAATCGGCGGCGACCTGGAATGCCGCCTGCAATTGCGCCTTGCGGCCGGCCGCGAAGAGGAGACGCGCGACGGAAAAACGCTCCTCTTCGCCGTCGAGCTGCGAGGCGCCCTCACGCAAATGGTGCGCGACCTCGAAAAGACATTCTTCCGTGGCGCCCCGCTCGGACCGCATCGCGCGGCCGAGCGCGAGATGCACGCGCGCCCGATCCTCCCCTTCGAGGAGCGAGGTGGCCGCCTCGCGCACCTTTTCGTGCACGAAATGGTACCTGCCACCCGCGACGCCGAGAGGGACGATCATCCCCTGGTCGAGCGCCTCGGCGAGGGCCGTGGAGAGCTCAGCCTCCGGGGAACCGAGGAGCGCGAGGAGGTCATTTTCACCAAATGCATGGTCGAGAATGGCCGCGGCGCCGAGCGCGCGGCGCGCCCCGGGCGAGAGCCTGCTCAATCGGTCGGCCACGAAGAGGGCAGCGTCGTCCGGAATGGGCGCCTCGAGGATACGCTGTTCGTCCCAGCGAATGGCGAGGGTCACGGGATCGCGGTCGACGAGGCCCTCGGAAAAAAGCGCCTCGAGCATGTGCAGGACGAGGAAAGGATTGCCGCGTGATTTGCGGTGGAGCACGCGCGCGAGCGCCGCGACCTCGTCCACGCGCACGGAAAGGACGTAGGCGACGATGCGGCCCACATCCTCGGGGCCGAGCGGACCGAGCAAAACACGCGTCACGGCGACGCCCCGCGGGGCGAGCGATTCGAGGAAGGCGCCGAGCGGCCGAGCGGGCGTGATATCCTCCTCGTGCGTCGCGCCGAGGACGAGCAGGCGCGAGAGGCTCCGGTCGGCGAGGACATCGACGAGAATGGAAAGCGTCTCGGGATCGGCGTGGTCGATGTCGTCGAAAAAGACGGCGACGAGGGGTCGATCTTCGCAGAAAGCGCGCAGAAAATCCCGGAAGGCGCGCCCTACGCGCCGGCGTGATTCCGCAGGCCCGAGATCGGGGACGGGGGACGATTTCCCGAGGATGAGGGCGACATCGGGGGCAAGCTCTTCGAGGACCCCGCCGTTGCCCTCGAGGTCTCGCAAAAGGCGCTCGCGCATCGCGGCGAGGCGATCCTCGGGCTCGGCGAGGGCGCGGCGCACGAGGGCCGCG
>JANMGF010001472.1:0-5286 GCA_031374535.1 Polyangium sp. (in: bacteria) | reverse complement strand
CGATGGGAGAGCGCCTCGAAGGCCTTGCGAAGAGCCTCGACGTCGATCGCACCCGAGAGGCGCAACGCGAAGGGCATGTGATAGGTGGTGCTGCCGGGCACGAGCTGATCCAGGAACCAGAGCCGCTGCTGCGCGAAGGAGAGCGGGATCGCGCGGTCGCGCCCTTGACGCTGGATCGACGGCGGGGCCTTGCCACCCTTGCGTCGCTCGACCTCGATCCGCTCCGCCAAACCGGATATCGTGGGCAGCTCGAAGAGCGCCCGGAGGGGCAATTCGACGCCGAAGGAGGACCGCACACGCGAGACGAGCTGTGTCGCGAGGAGAGAATGGCCTCCCAGCGCGAAGAAGTCGTCGTACACGCCGAGGTGGGGGATCCGCAGCACCTCCGCGAACATGTCGGCCAGCGCTTGCTCGATAGGCGTTCGAGGGGCCACGTCGACCTCGCCCCTCGCGAGGTGCGCATGGGAAGGCTCGGGCAGCGCGCGGCGATCGATCTTGCCGTTCGGCGAGAGCGGCAGGGCCGACAGCGCCACGATAGCGCCGGGGAGCATGTACTCCGGGAGCATCTGCCCGAGGTGCTCACGCAGCGACGCCGGCGTCGGCTCCGGAGCGGCCACGACATACGCCACCAATCGATCCTGGCGCAGCACCACCACGGCCTCCCGCACGCCCGGGTATGTCGAGAGGGCGGCCTCGATCTCGCCGATTTCGATGCGGAACCCGCGCAGCTTGATCTGCGTATCGACGCGACCCAGATATTCGAGCTTTCCGTCGTGTCGCCACCGCGCCCGATCGCCCGTACGGTACATCCGCGCCCCGGGCCCGGGCGCGTACGGATCCGGGATGAACCGCTCCGCAGTCAAACCCGCGCGGCCGACGTACCCGACCGCGAGGCCCACGCCGCCGAGATACAGCTCACCGACGGCGCCCAGGGGCACGGGCTCGAGGTGGCGATCGAGCACGTAGGCGCTCGTTCCGGCGAGGGGCCGGCCGATCGTCGGCGCCGCGTTCAAATCACGCGGGACGAGGTCGAAGGTCGAGTAGGTGGTGTCCTCGGTCGGACCATACAGATTGTAAAGGCGCTCCACCCCGGCGATCGCGTGTATGCGCTGCGCCAGCGATGCAGGCAATGGTTCGCCTGCGAGGTTCACGGTGCGCACCGAGGCTGGGAGATCGGCGTCACGCAGCAATTCGGCAGCCGCCGACGGCACGGTATTGACCAGCGTCACCCGCTCACGCATCGGCAAGCCCGGCAAGGCCAGGACATTTTCGGCGACGATGACCGCGCCGCCCATCGTCAGGGGCGCGAAGATCTCGAAGATGGACAGATCGAATCCGATCGACGTCGACCAGAGCACCCCGGCCATCTCTGCCGCAAAGAATGTCTGGTGCGCCCATCGCAGGAAGATCGACGCGCTGCGGTGCGTGATCGCCGCGCCCTTGGGTTTGCCGGTGGATCCCGACGTATAAATCAAGTAAGCGAGGCTCTCCGGCAGAGCGCCGCTCGTCAGCCGCTCGTCTCTCTCCGCCGCGAGGGCCGAGTCATCACGATCGAGGAAGATCGTGGGCACATCGGTCGTGGACAGACAGCGCGAGAGCTCGCCGCGCGTGATCAGCATGCAAGCGCTGCTGTCTTGCAGAATGTATTCGAGCCGCTGGCGGGGAAGGCTCGGATCCAGCGGCACGTAAGCGGCGCCCACCTTGAGGATGCCGAGGAGGACCACGATGAGGTCGATGTCTCGGGGCAGCAAGACACCGATACGCGCTCCGGCGCCGACGCGTCGCGTATGCAAAAGGCGCGCGAGGCGGCTGGCGCGCCGGTCGAGCTCGGCATAGGTCACCTTTTCGTCGCCGCAGTACACCGCGCACGCGTCCGGCGTCGTGTCGACTTGCGCCTCGAAGAGCGCATGGATGCTGGACGGTCGGGGATACGGCGCACCGAGCCCGGCATACTCGACGAACAATTGTCGTTCTCGCGGCGTGAGCAGCGGCAAGGAGCCGACCCGTGTCGTCGGATCGGCGACCGCGGCCCCGAGGACGAGCCGAAGCCGCTCGACGATCCGCTCGGCGGTCTTGGCGTCGAAGAGATCGGTGGCATATTCGAGGTCGCCATCGAGAGCGCCACGTTGCTCGGTGAGGTTGAGCGTGAGGTCGAATTTCGCGGTCTCCGCGCCCTCCAGATCCAGGGGCGCGACGTCGAGCCCCGCGACATGGAGGTCGCCAGCGGGCGTGTTCTGCAAGGCGAACATCACCTGGAAGAGGGGCTGCCTGGAGAGATCCCGTGTCGGCGCGAGCTCCTCGACGAGCTTCTCGAAGGGGATGTCCTGGTGGGCATATGCGTCGAGGGTGGCCTCTTTCACCTGCCCGAGGAGGTCGATGAAGCTCGGATTGGGCGCAAAGTTGGTGCGCAGGACGAGGGTGTTGACGAAGAACCCGATGAGGCCCTCGAGCTCCTTTTGCGTGCGTCCCGCGATGGGGGTGCCCACGGCGATGTCGGATTGGCCGCTCATTCGATACAAGAGGGCCTGGAATCCAGCGAGCAGCACCATGAACAGCGTCGCGCCGCGGCCGCGGGCGAGCGCGTGAAGGTCTTCCGTGAGCGCCTTGCCGAGCGAGACCTTCACGCTTGCGCCGCGATGGCTGGGCAAAGGCGGGCGCGGTCGATCGGTCGGAAGTTCGAGCGGAGCGACGCTTTCGAGCTTGTCTTTCCAGTAGGCGAGCTGGCGCCCGAGGACGTCGCCGGAGAGCCAGCTCCGCTGCCATAGGGCGTAATCGACATATTGCACGGAGAGCTCTGGCAACATGGCGTCGCGGCCGGCATGGGCGGCCTCGTAATGGGCCAGGAGCTCGCGCATCATGACCCCCATGGACCAGCCGTCCGAGATGACGTGGTGCATGACCACGAGGAGGAAGTGAACGTTTTCCAGCAGCCGGAAGAGCCGCACGCGGAAGAGAGGGCCCGCGGCGAGCTCGAAGGGTCGCAGGGCCTCCTCGGCGCCTGCGCGATATGCTGCGGATTCGGGGGAGTCATGGCCCGACAGATCGTCGCAGAGCAAATCGAAGCGACGGGGTGAATGGATGATTTGCCGGGCGCGGCCTTCGACGGAGTCCATGGTGGTCCGGAGCGACTCGTGCCGATGGGAGAGCGCCTCGAAGGCTTTGCGCAGGGCCTCGACGTCGAGCTCGCCCGAGAGACGCAGCGCAAAGGGCATGTGGTAGGCGGTGCTCCCCGGCGCGAGCTGCTCCAGGAACCACAATCGCTGCTGAGCGAACGAAAGAGGGAGCTCGCCATGACGCCCGTGGCGCAGGATGGGCGGCAGGAGCACGCCCCCCTTCCGCTGCTCAACCTCGACGTGCTCGGCCAATCCCGAAACGGTAGGCAACTGAAAGACGGCGCGAAGTGGCAATTCGATCCCGAGCGACGAGCGTACGCGGGAGACGAGCTGGGTGGCCAAGAGAGAATGGCCTCCGAGCGCGAAGAAGTTGTCGTGGACCCCGACGCGGGGGAGCTGTAGCACCTCGGCGAATGCGTCTGCGAGCGATTGCTCGACGGGAGTGCGTGGCCCTGGATCCGATTCGTTCGCGGCGACGTGCTCGCGAGAGGGCTCTGGCAAGGCCGCTCGTTCGAGCTTTCCATTCTTGTTGAGCGGCATTCGTTCGAGGACGACGAACGCGGCCGGGACCATGTACTCGGGCAAACGAGCCTTCAAGGCGTCGCGCAGCGCGGAGACGGGCATGGCCGCGTCGGGATCTTCGGGCACGAAATAAGCAATGAGCCGCTTGTCGGCGAGGCCGTCCTGACGCACGACGACGACGGCCTCCCGGACGGCAGGGTGCGCGAGCAGGGCATGCTCGATCTCGCCGAGCTCGATGCGGAAACCCCGGATCTTGACCTGGTGATCGCGGCGACCGACGAACTCGAGGGAGCCGTCCTCGAGCCATCGAGCGCGGTCGCCGGTCCGGTACATCCGCGCGCCGCTGAAAGGATCCGGCAAGAAGCGCTCGGCGGTGAGCCCGGGGCGCCCCAGGTAGCCGCGTGCGAGGCCCTCTCCCGAGGTATAAAGCTCGCCGACGACGCCGACGGGTGTGGGCTCGAGTCGGTCGTCGAGGATATGAACACGCGTCTGGTCGATGGGGGTGCCGAGCGGGACGGTTTGTCCCCGCAGCGGCCCTTCGACGGGCCCCAGGGTCGTGAAGGTGGTGTTCTCGGTGGGGCCATACCCATTGATGATGCGTGTATCCGGCAGGCGCCGCCGCGCCGCCTCGACGTGGCGCAGCGAGAGCGCGTCTCCGCCCGCGAGGAGGGTGCGCACGCCGGCCAAGACCTCGGGGCAGATATCGATGACCTGATGGAACAGGGGTGCGGTGAGCCAGAGGGTCGTGACCCGGTGCTGCTTCAGCGCGGCGCCGAGCTGCTCGAGCGAGAGCACACCCGCGGGAGCAATGGCGACGCGCGCGCCATTGAGAAGTGACGACCAGACCTCGAAGGTGGAGGCGTCGAAGGCGATCGGTGCATACTGAAAAAACACGTCCTCCGGCTGGACCTGCAGATGCCTGCGGGCCCGCGCGAGGCGGACGACGGCGCGATGAGGTACGAGTACGCCCTTGGGTTTCCCCGTGGATCCGGAGGTGAAGACGACATAGGCGCCTTGCTCGGAGTGGAAGCGAAGCGCGAGATTGCGCTCGTCCTGCAGGGCGGCGACGGTCACCTCGGCGTCGAGGGGTACGGGTTGAATTTCGAGTCTGGCGCATTCCCCCATGAGGGATGGCTGGACGAGGGCGAGGCGAAGCCCCGTGTCACGCGCGATGAAGGAGAGTCGCTCGGGGGGGAGCGCAGGCTCGAGGGGCACGTACATGCCACCGGCCTTGAGAATGGCGAGGAGCGCGAGGATGGTTTCGGGGGACCGTTCGGCGACGAGGCCGACGGGCACATCAGGTCCGACGCCGAGGGCTCGCAGGTGGCGCGCCAGGCGGTTTGCGCGCCGGTTGAGCGCGTCGAACGTGAGCGACCGATCGTCCCAGACCAGCGCCACGGCATCCGGCGCCTTGTCCACCTGCGCCTCGAAGAGCTCGTGAATGCAGGTTTCGTGCGGATAGGGCGCCTCGGTCTGGTTCCATTGGGCGAAGAGGTGCGTCTCCTGCTCGGTCAGGATGTGCCAATCGGAGACACGCGCCTCGGGCGAACGAACCGCGGCCCCGAGGACGAGCCGAAGCCGCTCGACGATCCGCTCGGCGGTCTTGGCGTCGAAGAGATCGGTGGCATATTCGAGGACGCCATCGAGAGCG
>JANMGF010001375.1:0-4551 GCA_031374535.1 Polyangium sp. (in: bacteria) | reverse complement strand
GGCTCGATGGTGAAGACCATTCCCGCGCGGAGCCGCGTGCCCGTGCCGCGCTTGCCCACGTGGCTCACGTGCGGGGCGGCGTGCATGACGCGACCAATGCCGTGGCCCCCATATTCGCGCACCACGGAGCAGCCCTCCCGGCGCGCGAGCTCCTCGATGGCCGCGCCGATGTCGCCGAGCCGCGCGCCGTCGCGGACCTGCGCGATCCCGGCGTCACGGCAGCGGCGGGCGACATCGACGACGTGTCTTGCTTCCGGCGACGGGCGCCCCACGAGAAAGGTCGCCGAGGTGTCGCCGTGATAACCACCGAGCTCGGTGGTCACGTCGACATTGACGATATCCCCGTCGGCGAGCACCTCGGCTGCGGTCGGAATGCCGTGACAAACCACGCGGTTGCGGCTGACGCATACGGCCGCAGGAAAACCGTGATAGCCGAGCTGGCTCGGACGTCCGCCGCGGTGAGCGGTGTCCTCTCGCACCCACTGATCGATCTGGTCGGCGCGCACGCCGGGGGCGAGGCGCGGGGCCACGGAAGCAAGGGTCGCGGCGGCGGCGCGTCCTGCGCGGCGCAGGGCTTCGACGGCGCGAAGCGTTTGGATCTCGATGGAGGCCATGATGCTCGCGAGGATGCAGGCGCGCGAGGACGGGGTCCAATACCGTTTTGATATGGCCCGGCTCGGGGCTTGGATCCGGGCGCGAGTCGTGGTAGTGATCCTCGCATGAGCCTGGCGCAGCTCAAGTACTTCGTGGCGGTGGCAGAGGAGGGCAACGTGACCCGCGCGGCGACGCGCCTGCGGATTGCGCAGCCGCCGCTGACCCGTCAGATCCGTAGCCTGGAAGAAGAGCTCGGCGTCCCGCTCTTCGAGCGGACGGCGCGTGGGGTGCGTCTCTTGCCCACGGGCCAGACGATGCTCGCGCATGCACGCGCGATTCTGGCCCAGGTCGATGCGGCCGTGACGGCCGTGCAGGGCGGGGCTCCGATCGTAGATCGCGTCGATCCCGTCAATCGCTCGCGCTGACCGGAGCCCCCGCGTGCGGCTTCAGCCTGCCGCTGCGATGCGCTTGAACGCCGGCCGTTCCATGCACTTGCCCACCCACGCCTTCAGGTGGGGCCACTGGCTCAGATCGGGCACGAGCACCATCTGATACCACCAGAGATCGGCCGCGAGGAGGGCGTCCGCCAGCGTGAATGCGTCGCCGGTCAGGTAGGGTTTGTCCGCGAGCTCGGCGTCGAGCAAGCCGAGCAGCCCCTCGAACTCCTTGCGCGAGCTCTCGGCCTGCGCGGCGTTCTTCTGTTCGTCGGGGATCTCTTTCGACGTGTTGTACATGAGCCGCGTCCCGGCATTGAGGAGCGACGCGCCGGCCCACGCTGTCCACGACATCGCCCGGCCGTGCGCATACGTGCCCGCCGCGGGCCAGAGGCCCTTGGCCACGCCGTATTTCTCGCCGAGGTGGATGTTGATGGCCGCGGACTCGAAATAGGGTACGCCGTCTTCCACGAGCGTGGGGACCTTGCCGTTGGGGTTGAGCTTCAAGAACTCGGGCTTCTTCTGGTCGCCCGCCTTCAAATCGATCTTGACCCCTTCATAAGGGATGCCCAGCTCTTCGAGCGCCCAGTGAACGCGCACCGCGCTGGAGTACGGCGAGAAATAAAACGTGATGGCCATGTGATCAGGAACCTCCCTGGTCCTCTGTTTGGCATGAACGGACGGCAGGCACAAGAGGTTCGTGCACACGCGCACGGAGCAATCGCGCGCCAGAGTCGTTCGACGTTTAAAAATGCAACACGTCGCTTGACATCTACGAAGGACTTCGTATACCATCTGCGTCATGGTCAACAGGTCGCTCCCGACGGACGCGGAGCTCGCGATCCTGCGCGTCCTCTGGCGTCGCGGCGCCTCGACGGTGCGTGAGGTCCACGAGGATCTGCGGCCCGTTCAGGGCACGGGGTACACGACGGTGCTCAAGCTCATGCAGATCATGGCCCAGAAGAGGCTCGTCGAGCGGGACGAGGCAGGCAAAAGCCACGTCTATCGCGCGCTGATCCCCGAGGAACAGGCGCAACGCGGGCTCGTGCACGACCTCGTGGAAAAGGCATTCGGGGGCTCTGCGTCACGGCTCGTCCTGCGCGCGCTTTCGGCCGAGCGCGCCTCGCAGGAGGAGGTCGCCGAGATTCGCGCTCTCCTCGACGATATCGAGAAGAAGAGGTTGAAATGAGCCTCTCCACGCTCGCCACCTCGCCGTTCGTCGCGGCGCTCGGGCTCGCGCTCCTGCATTTTCTCTGGCAGGGCGCGGTGATCGCCGCCTTCCTCGCCGCGACCCTCGCGAGCCTGCCGCGGAGCCACGCGGCCGCGCGGTATACCGCAGCCTGCGCCGCGATGGCCCTCATGGCGCTCGCGCCGCCGCTGACGTTTTCGTTTTTCTGGACATACCGTGCGCCCGAGCCGTTCGTCGAGCCGAACCCCTGGATGATGCTCTCCCCACCGGTGGAGGGTGTTGCGCCGCCCCTGTGGCCTGCGATCGTGGTGATTGCCTGGATCACGGGCGCGCTTTTCATGTCGGCCCGGCTCGCGGTGGGGTTCGCGCGCCTCTCGTCCCTGATTCGTCATCATACCGAGCCCGTGCCGGCCGCGCTCCGGGTGCGGTTCGACAAACTCGCGCGTCGCCTCGGCGTTCGGAGGAACGTGCGCATCTTCGGCTCGGCCCGCGTCGACGTGCCCATGGCCTTTGGCTGGCTCCGGCCCGTCGTGCTCGTGCCGATCTCCGCGTTCACCGACCTTCCGCCGTCCTGCCTCTCCGCCTTGCTCGCGCACGAGCTCGCCCACGTGCGCAGGTTCGATTTCCTGACGAACATCCTGCAATCGATCGTCGAGGCAGCGTTGTTCTATCACCCCGCCGTCCACTGGGTCTCTCGCGTCGCCCGGAGAGAGCGTGAACATCTCTGCGACGATGACGCCGTGGCGGCCGTCGGGGACCCCGTCCGTTATGCCCGCGCCCTCGCCGCGCTGGAGGGGATGCGCGCGCGAATGCCCGAGCTCGCGCTCGGATCGAATGGAGGCTCGCTCATCATGAGAATTCGACGTCTGATCGATGGAACCACGCCCCGAACGCCCACGGGCCGCGCGCTCGCCGCGCCCGCGCTCGTACTCGCGAGCACGCTCGGGCTCGCCCTCGCCACGCTCGCAGCGTGCGGCGGAGAGCCGCCGCCTGCCGTGGAAAAACCCGGCGCGGCCAAGGCGAAAACCACTGCGGACCTCGGCATTCCCTGGCTCCCGCCCGCGCTGATGCGCTGGGAATCGGCCATCACCTCCGCTGCACGCAAGAATGGTGTGGACCCGGAGGCGGTCGCCATCATGACCCTCGTCGAGTCGTGCGGCGATCCAAAAGCCAAGAGCCCGAGCGGCGCGCTTGGCCTGATGCAGATCATGCCAGGCACGGCCGTGGCCATCGCCAAGGAGCGTGGAATCGCGGATCACGCGGACGAACGCCTGCTTGATCCAGCATACAACCTCGACCTCGGTGCATCTTATTTTGGCAAGCAGCTCGGGGCGTTTGGCGAGCAAAACCACGACCGCGCCCTCGAGCTCGCGGCGGCGGCCTACAACGGCGGTCCTCGCAGCGTGCGGGATTGGCTGGATGGGCGGGCGTCGCTCTCCGAGGAGACGGAGCGATATCGCGCGCTCGTCACCGGGATGTGGGGCGAGCGTCACGCGGCGCGCTCCTCGACGTACGACGCCTGGCGCGAGCGGGTGCGTGGCAAGATGGCCTCACGCTCGGCGCACCCGCTCCCCGGCGCGCGCGTGACCTTGCATTTCGGCGACGCGACGCCCGGCAAGACCGGCGCGCCTCACGAGGGCGTGGACCTCGCGGCGGCGCCTGGAACCACGGTCCATGTGCCTCTCGACGGGACCATCGATCGCCTGGAAAAAAACGCGAAAGGCGAGCCCGTGCTGGTCATCACGCATGGCCGTGGTATCGAGACGCGTTATCGCCATCTCACGAACGTGAAGGCGCAGCCCGGCACGGCCGTGACGCGTGGGGACGCGATTGGTGAGGTCAGCGCGCCCGAAGGTGGTCCGCATGTCCACTTCGAGGTACGCGACAACGGCGAGGCGATCGACCCGGCGCGTTATCTGGGAAAAACGTCGGAACCCGCCGCGCACTGAAGCTCCGCGAGCGAGGGCGCTTCACCGTTGTCGTCGGGAGCGCCCTCGTCCTTGGATCGGTGTTCGGGGAGGGATTACTTCTTCGGCTTCGAGAACTTGAGCGTCATTCGATCGCTCTCGCCGATGGCCATGTACTTGTCGCGATCCTTGTCTCCGAGCTCGAGCGTGGGCGGCAGCGTCCACACGCCTTCCGGGTGGTCTTTCGTGTCCTTGGGGTTCGCGTTGACCTCGGACTTGCCGTCGAGCTTGAAGCCCGCGGCCTCGACCTGCTGGATCACGAATGCCTCGGGCAGGTATCCCTGCTCCGCGGCCTTGTCGGGGTTCGCATCGGGTTTGGCGCGGTGCTGCTCCACGGCGAGCACGCCGCCGGGCTTCAGCGCCTTGA
>JANMGF010001327.1:0-8024 GCA_031374535.1 Polyangium sp. (in: bacteria) | reverse complement strand
GGCGCGTTCGAGTACCTCGGCAACGGCTTCGACGACGATTGTGATCCCTCGACGAAGGACGACGTGGCGGCGGTCGACTGCACCGATCCGCCGCTCGCCCTGCCTACGAGCACGCTCGAGCTCGTGAAGGCGATGGATCTTTGCCAGTTCACCTCGGAGAACCCGCCGCTCGCGCAGCGGAAGTGGGGCGTGATCACGAGCCAGCTCCTGCTCGCCGACGGCACCAACGCGGTCTCGCCGCAGAACGTGCAGGTGGGCGTGCTCGGGAACTACGGCCCCAACGTCCTGCCGAAGAAGGGCGCGACGATGGCCGCGCTCTCGACGGGAACGGCGCGCGACGAGGGCGACACGGGCTTCGTGTACCCGCAGAACGGGCCGAGCCCCGACGTCGACAAGGGCAACTACAAAGCGAACACGACCTGCGCGATCCCGCCCGACTACCTGGCGGCAAACGGCGGCAAGCTCCCCTCGCCCGCGGAATGCCCGGCGTGCGTCGGCGTGAACTGCGGCAAGGCGTTCGACTCGGTCAACTTCAAGATGCGCATTCGCGTGCCGACGAACGCGCGGTCGTTCTCGTACCGGCTGAAGAGCTACACCTCGGAGTACCCCGAGTACAGCTGCGGCCAGTTCAACGACTTCTTCCTCGCGCTGCTGAAGAGCAACTGGACGCCCGATCCGATGGCGGATCCGCCGCAGGCGCCGCTCCCCGCGGATCGCAACATCGCGCAGGACGCGAACGGCAAGCCGATCACGGTGAACAACGCGCTCTACGAGGTCTGCTTCCCGTCGCCGGTGTCGCCCCCAGGCGCATGCCCGGCGGGCACGCTCGAGCTCATAGGCACGGGGATGGGCGGCTGGTACGGCGATTACAAGGACGGCGGCGGAACGGTGTGGCTCGTGAACGACGCGCCCGTCGTGCCGGGCGAGACCATCGAGATCGAGTTCATCATCGCCGACGCGGGTGATTCGAACGTCGATTCGACCATGCTCCTCGACTACTTCCGGTGGGGCCTCGAGCCGACGGCTTTCGGTGTTCACAAGTGATCCGCTGCGCGCCGGGATCGCGGGGGGCGCGGCGCGTGGCCTCGAGCTTAGGATTGTGCGGGTTCGTCCCGCTCGCTGGTTTACGGTGAGGTATTCGAAATGGTGAAGCGTACGAGGCGGAACGACATGCGTTTCTCGCTTTCGACCCTGCTCGTCCCGGTGCTCGTCGCATTCGCGGCAGCGGCCGGCTGCAGCGCCGAAGTCGGCGGGGGCGGCGCGGCAGGCTCGACGGAGACGGGCATGGGCGCGGCGGGCGGCACGGGTGGTGTAGGCGGCACGGGTGGCACCGTGAGCAGCAGCGGCGGAGCAGGCGGCACGGGCGGGGCCGGCGGTATGGCCGGCGGCGGCGGTGTCGATGCCGGGCCCACGGGCTGCGTGACGGACGGCGATTGCGCGAACGATCCGGCGGGCCAGATCTGCGAGACGGCCACGGGCAAATGCGTCGAGTGCATCCCGAGCGGTGATCCGTTCGTCGACGACTGCGGCTTCGGACAGTACTGCAACGGCGTCTCGAAAAAGTGCCAGGTCGGCTGCACGAACAAGGCCGACTGCGCCGGCGCGCAGGCCTGCGAGCCGATGACGAACAAGTGCGTCGGCTGCGTCGCCGACACCGACTGCAACGCCGGGTCGATCTGCATCTCGACCACCTGCATCCCGGGCTGCTCGGGCATCCAGCCTTGCCAGGCGGGCTTCAGCTGCTGCGGCTCGAGCTGCTACGACCTCTCGACCGACGAGAACAACTGCGGCTTCTGCAGCAACCCGTGCGCGGCGCCGGCGAACGGCACGGCGCTCTGCGACAACGGCATCTGCACGCTCGGCAACTGCAAGCCCGGCTTCTCCGACTGCAACCAGGATCCGGACGACGGCTGCGAGTGGAACGTGCTGCAGGACGGTGCGTGCGCGTGCGTGCCCGGCCAGACGCAGTCTTGTTATCAAGGTGTGCCGGGCACGATGGGCATCGGCCCGTGCAAGGCGGGCACGCAGACGTGCAAGGCCGACGGCGCGGGCTGGGGCGATTGCCTCAACCAGGTGCTGCCGAAGTACGAGATCTGCAACAACGCCATCGATGACGACTGCAACGGCGCGGCCGACGATTCCGCCGGCGACTACGACGGCGACGGGTACAGCTCGTGCGGCGGCGGCGACTGCTGCGACTTCCTGAGCCCCGGTTGCCCGAACCCGAAGGCCGTCAACCCCGGCGCTTACGAGTTCCCCGGCGATGGCGTCGACAACGACTGCGACGCGGCGACGCTCGACACCGAAGCGGCGGCGCCCTGCAGCTCGTCCGCGAAGTTCGCCGCGGTCTCGGCCGAGGACGTCGCGAAGGCCATGGATCTCTGCCAGTTCGTGGCCGAAAACCCGCCGGCGGGGCAGTTCAAGAAGTGGGGCGTTGTCAACACGCAGCTCTTGCTCGCCGACGGCTCGACGCCGACCGCGGCCCAGCTCTCGACCATGCAGAACAAGTCGGCCGCGATCATCACCGCGTACGGAACGAACGTGTTCCCGAAGAAGGGCACCACGATGGCGGGGCTCTCCAGCGGGCTCATGCGGGACCAGGACGACGCGGGGTACACCGGCACGAGCACGAGCCACAGCATCACGAGCGTCCCGCCGGCCGCGTACCTGCTCGCGAACGGAGGCAAGCTGCCCGCGTCGCAAGGATGCAGCGGCGCTTGTACGTCGGGCAGCGGCGCGAACGATCCGGTGAACGTGCGCCTCGACATCCGCGTCCCCACGAACGCGAAGTCGTTCACGTACAGCTTCCGGTTCTACTCGTCGGAGTACTGGACCTACCAGTGCACGTCGTTCAACGACTTCTTCCTCGCGCTCCTGAAGTCGGGCGCTCAGGGCTTGCCGATCGACAAGAACATCGCGAAGGATGGGGCGGGTAACCCCGTCAGCGTCAACAACGGCTTCTTCGACGTGTGCGTCCCCAAGGGCTGCAACACCTGCCCCGCCGGCACGGCCGACCTCGCGGGCACGGGCATGCAGCTCAGCAACACGGGCGGCGCGACCAAGTGGCTCTTCAACGACGCCACCGTCGTCCCCGGCGAGAAGATCCAACTCGAGCTCATGATCTTCGACGTGACCGACACCATCCTCGACTCGCTCGTCCTGCTCGACAACTTCACCTGGAACGCGGCCGATCTCGGCGTCGGCGTTCACGAGTGATCGGCTGAGCCGCGTCGCCGCGAGGGCGCTACCCGACGCGCGCTCGCGGTAAAACCCTTCCGTCCCCCAACGGTTGGACGTCCAACGAACGACCTCTCGAAATCCCTCCGCCTCGATGTCAAGCGGGAAAAGTCCCGGGAAGACGCTCGAACCCGCGAGCGTTGCCATTTTCTCCATTGCGTCTTGTCGCATCCGTAGGCATCTTCGAATGCTCCACGTGGCGACGAAGGCGGATGACGCAGACCGGCGAAAGCCCGACCCTTCCGGGCATCACCCGCGATCCAACCTGCGCGCGGTTCACGCTTCACGGCACGTTTCCAGCCTCGTCGTGCCTGCCATCGTGGCCTCGTGGGCCCTCGCAGGTTGCGCCGCTCCGGGCGGGATCTCGGGCTCGCATGACGTACATGCGTGGACGAGCGCGGGCGTGAGCACGCACGTCGCCCCCGCCGCGGAGCGTGAGCCGATCGCCTCGTTCGAACGACCCACCGCGGTGCGCTCGACCGAGGCGCGGCTCGTCGTCGTCGACACGCGTAGCGCGGCGGCCGCGTGGCGCTCGGTGGTCGAGGACGTCGAGAGCGAGATCCTCGCGAACTCCTCGCGATGCCCGGCCGAGATGGCCCTCGTCGATGGACGCGTCTGCGTCGACCGCTGGGAGGCGTCGATCGTCGAGCGGGTCCCGGGCGGCGAGGAACGTCCCTGGTCGCCCTTTCATGCCGTGGACGGCCAGGAAACACGCGTGCGCGCCGTGTCCCGTCCCGGCGTCGTTCCGCAGGGCTACATCAGCGGAGAGCAAGCGCTGCGCGCCTGCCAGGCGTCGGGCAAGCGTCTCTGCGCCGCCGACGAGTGGGAGCGCGCCTGCCGCGGCCCGCGTCGCGTTCGTTTTCCGTACGGCGACGAGCGCCAGGGCCGCGTCTGCAACGACGACATCCGATCGGCGCACCCCGTCGTCGAGGTCGCCTTGCGCCTCGGCATCCCCGACGAACGCCGCTGGACCGACGGGATGAACCAGCCGCTCATCAACCAGCTCCCGAACTCGCTCCTCGAGACCGGCGCGCGCGCCGAGTGCACGAACGAGTACGGCGTCTTCGACATGGTCGGCAACCTGCACGAGTGGATCGAGGATCGCGACGGCACGTTCCGCGGCGGCTTTTACATGGACACCTCGCTGAACGGCGAAGGCTGCTCGTACCAGACGACGGCCCACGACTTCCGCTACCACGACTACTCGACCGGTTTCCGTTGCTGCATGGACCCCGATCGAGTCGAGTGAGGCCCGTGCTTGCAACGACGATGGGCGGCAAAGCCCCGACGACAATTGCGCTCGCGCTCGTGCTCGCGCTCGGCCCCGGCTGCTCGAAGAAGAAAGAAGAGAACTCGGCGATCGCGCCTCCGCCTCCGCGCGGGGCCGCCTCGCTCGATCAGCTCTCCATCGGACTCGGCGTCGCCAAGGGCCTCGACGCGACCCTCGCGCCGCCGTCGACGCACTTCGATCACGTGCTCGTGCTCGACGACAAGCGAGCGATCCTCGCCGGCGGTGTCCCTGGCAGCGTGGCGATCGCGCTCATGACGGTGGATGCGGGCAAGACGTGGAAGGCGCTTCGCGCGGATCGCGAGACGTGGTCGTCCTACGCGTTCGGCGAGGAGGGGGCGTTCGCGATCGCCCTCGGGCCCAAGGAGACGACCGCGGAGGCGCCCCCGGCCTTCGGGAAAAAGGCGCCGCCTCCGCCGCCGTTCCAGTTCTTTTTTGCAGGGTTCGACGCGCCCTCGTTCGGCACGCCGGTGATGGTCGACCAGCCGCCGCTCGCCCGAAAACCCGACCCGAAATTGCCGATCCCGCGGCCGAGGCTCGCGCTGCTCGACAAGGAGACGGCCTCCCTCGTCGTCGAGCCCTCGCCGAAGAAATTCGTCGCGCGGTATGTCACGGCGCCCGGCACCGACCCGCCTGCGGAGGTCGTGTTGCCCAAGCTGGAGACGTTCGCCACGGGGCCCGTCGGCAGGCCGCCGCGGCTCTTCTCGGTGAAGGGGCGCGAGCTTCTTTCGCGCAAGTGGCCCGAGCCTGGAAAACCCATCAGCGAGCCCGAATACGTGGAAGCCGTGAGGACCATGCCCACACTCGTAGCCGAGCTTTCTGCGCCTTCGGCGTGTGACGTCGGAGGCATCACGTACCAGGCGATCACGCAGCCGCCGACCAAGCAGAATCCGAACAAGAACTACTTTCTCGTGGTCGCGCCCGATCGGCTCACGCTCGTCCCTCGGCCTGCCGAGGCGCTCAAGGAAACGAGTATCGGGTGCAACGACAGCAGGTTCGTGGTCGAGGCGCTCGACGCCGACAAGCAGAGCATAACGCTGCTGCTTTGTGACCTCGAAGGCAAGTGCACGACCCCGACGCGCCCCGTATTCAAGCCCTGGATCGAGAAACACGAGCGCGAGATCGTCGCGACTCCCACATCGACGGGCGCGGCGGCCGTGATCCGGGCACAAGCGGGTGAGCGCTGGGGGCTCTACTACGCGCAGTCGACGGACGGCGGGAAGTTTTACGAGCGCGCGCGTGTCATCGGCGAGGGCACCGGCGCGCGAGGCCGCGTCGATCTCGGCGCGCTCGTTTCGTTTGGCAAGCGAACGTTGGTCATCGTCGCCGCCGATGTCACGGGCACCTCGAGGCGTGGCTTCTACGTCATCGTATCCGACGATGACGGCGCGACCTGGAACCCGCCGTAAAAAGCGCGGGAATCACAACGTGGAAAAGGGCAACACAGGCCCTCGAAACGGCGTGAAAGAGCGGCGCGGCTTCTGCGATTCGGAAGGCGCATAACGATACGAGGCGTGGCTCACGCGAGCTCGAGGGGAAACCTTTGCCGCGTCCTCGTCGGTAACGTTCGTCCGAGCAAGCCAGCCGGAGGAGCGACGACGAACGGTCTGCCCGGACATACGGTCTGTCATGGCCAACGCGTATCGGCGCGACACACGCCTTGCCCGGCGCAGGCTTTGGGCGTGCGGGGGCTTGCGTGTTTGCTGGGTTTGGCCGCCGAGCACGAATCGAACGAGCGGATCGATCCCGCGGGAAAAACGTTTCGGACGGCGCGGCGTCCGGGGGGCGACGCTTCATTCGTGCGTCACCATGCTCGGCCGCGCATAACGATCGGTCGCGGCTGGCGCTCCGTTCGAGCCGTGCCGGGGCGCTCGGGTCTTCGCGACGTTCGTTTTTGGCTTTCGTCCGGACGAGCGTTCGTCGTTCGAAACGACCACGCGGCCCGAATCGAGGGCTGGGTGTTTCCACCGCCTTCGGGTCGGGCCGCAAGGTTTGCGAGTCTGACTCGCTAGCTCACTTCGCCGCGGGCTGCTGCGCGGGGGCCGCGCCACCGCCACGCTTACGGGTGACCTTCGCCGCGGGGGCCGCCTTCTTGGGGGCCACGCCGGCCGTCGAGGGGCCGCTCGCCGTCTTGCGCGCGTTGAGGCTCGCCTGCTCCGCCGTCTTGAGGTCGGCCGCATAGCGGGCAAACCGACGGTCACCGCCCTGGAAGATGCGCTTCGCGAGCTTGAGCTCCTTGAGAGCCGCCGCCGCGCGCGTCTGCGGAATGCCGGCCTGGCGGGCCACGTCGCTCGCGCTCACGCCGTTCGACGACTTCACGATGCGCTCCACCGAATTGAGGACCTCTTGCCGCTCCGCGGAGAGGGCCGCCGTCTTCTTCGGACGGCCGGGCTTGCGCTTGGCAGCCGGCGCCTCGCGCTTCGCGGGAGCCGCAGCCTTTGCCGGGGCCGGCGGGGGCGTGGGGGCGGCCTGCACGCGGGCCGGCCTGCCACGACGACGCGGGACGGTCGCCACCGCCGCCTCGACAAGCGGAGTCGCGGCCGCACCCGTGGCGGCAGCGCCGAGTTTATCCTTGACCAGTGCGAGAATCGCCGAGTCGGGCATCTTCCGCACAAGTTCCACAATCTGCTGCTCGAAAGCGTCGGTTGCCATGTCTTCTCCCTCGCCGAATCCCGCTCGGCGGATGGTTACGACTATGCCTTTAGAGCCGGTTGGGTCAAGCGAATAAAGTGACCGGACAGTCCTTACGTTCATTTTTTTGAAGCGGCCTGCGTACCTGGAAGGTTTTGCCTCCACCTCTGCCTGGCAGCGACGGACGTTTACCGGACCGACCGACCGCTCGAATCCTCCTCTGCGTTTCTGCCGCGGTTCCGTCATTGTCCAGCCAGGTCGCGGCGTTTGGCGCGCACGCGAACACCAGTGGATCCACGCTTTGAGAGCCAGGCTTTGCCGTGTCGGCTACCGTGTCCTCCCGGATTGGAGGAGGGGCGCTCCTGAAAGAGCGGCCCCGACGTCCGCTCAATGATGCGGTGTCTCTGCGCAGTCGATGGCCTTGGTGGCGCCGGGATAACCACGACGACGACCTCGCCCTCGCCCTCCACGGTCCGAGCAGGCATGCCGCGACTTCGAGCGCTCGTATAGTAAGGAGAGGGATGTGACGACGAGGCAGCTTTCCAGCGGCGTGGCGACAGCCCTCGCGAAGCAAGGCGCGGCGCATCGACGAAGACCCGTGCTCCTTTTCGAGGAGACCGGCTCCGTCGATGCGATGACGCTGATGATGAGGAGATGAAGAGGAAGATACGAGGAGAGGAAGGAACGAAGGCGCGCGCCCCCCTTTGAGGAGGGGCGGGATCCTCACTCCGGGTCGATGCGGTACAGCTTGCCGGGGGTGCCGCCCTGGCTGTTGTCGACGATGACGTAGAGCTCGCCTGCGGTGTCCTCGCCGAACGAAGTGATGCCCGAGCTCAGCGTCGTGCTTTCGAGATCGGCCGTGATCTCA
>JANMGF010001355.1:0-15959 GCA_031374535.1 Polyangium sp. (in: bacteria) | reverse complement strand
GCCGCGGGCGCGAGTACGACACATCGTGCTCGCGCCCGGCGACGAAATTTCCTACATCTTGAGAGCCATGCAGGACGACGCACCCATCTTCGGGTTCAACGCGGCGCGGGAGGACATCGTGCGGACCGTGGTCTCGCGCGTCGTGCTCTCCACGAAGGATCCGCTGCTCGCGCTGAACGACGCGGCCTACCACGAGACCAAGCGGCTCGAGACGCAGAAGCGGGGGCCCGAGGAGCAGAAGGAGCTCGCCGAGTGGCAAAGGCTCGCTCGAGCGCTCGGGCGCATGCCGGACGGCGAGCGGCGCGAGAAGCTCTCCGGGATCGTCGAACACATCGGCTGGGACGTCGCAGGGAACTTCGATCCGCGCGTCTTCAACGTGTCGACGAAGCTCCTGCCGCCCATCGTGACGTACCTGCTCGCGCCACGGACGCTCCTGCGACTCGCGCGCGATCCACGGCAACTCGTGAGCCTCTCGGCGCTCGATGATCGGGTGCGCGTGGAGGGGCCCGTCGAGGAGCTGCGCGAGCTGTCGCGGCGCGGGACGGCGGTGTACGTCCCGACGCACCTCTCGAACATGGATTCGATCGTGTTCGGCTACGCGCTCGAGCGCGCAGGGCTGCCGCCGGCCACGTACGGCGCAGGCAAAAACCTGTTCACGAACCCCGTGCTCTCGTACTTCATGCACAACCTCGGCGCCTACCGCGTCGACCGGCGGATCCGGCACAACCTCTACAAGGACGTGCTGAAGACGTACTCGAGCGTGCTGCTCGAGCGCGGCTACCACTCGCTGTTTTTCCCGGGGGGGACACGGTCGCGATCGGGCGGGGTCGAGCGGCGGCTCAAGCTCGGGCTCATGGGCACGGCGATCGAGGCGTACGCGCGGACCTTGCTCGCAAACAAGGAGCGGCGCGTTTACTTCGTGCCCGCGACGATCAACTACCTGATCACGCTCGAGGCCGAGACCTTGATCGCGGATTTCCTCGCGGAAGCAGGCAAGGGGCGGTTCATCATCGAGGACGACGAGTCGTCGCGCGTCGGTCGCGTCACGGCGTTCATGCGCAAGATGCTCGACATGCGCGGGGCCGTGGTGATCCGCTTCGGCAAGCCGATGGATCCGTTCGGCAACCTGGTCGACGAGCGCTGCCGTTCGTTCGATCGGCGCGGGCGTGAGGTGGATCCGGCGAGCTACGTGAAGGACGAAGGCGGCCGCGTGACGCTGGATCCCGTGCGCGAGGCGCAGTACACGCGCGAGCTCGGCGAGGAGATCTGCAAGTCGTACCTGCAAAACACGGTGGTGCTGGAGACGCACGTGGTGGCGGCGGCGAGCTTCGAGCGGCTGCGGCGCGCGTCGCCGGCCTCGGATCTCTTCACGGTGCTGCGGCAGCGCGACGTGGTGGTGGTGCCGCGCGACGACCTCGCGCGGGAGGTCGTGAAGCTCAGGGACCGGCTGGTGATGCTGGCGGCGCGCGGCGAGATCGTGGTGGGGGATTTTCTGCGCAAGGCCTCAGGCGGCGACATCGTCGAGCGCGCGCTGCGGGCCTTCGCCGGCTACCACGCGTCGCCCGTGCTCGCGCCGCGGGCGGACGGGATCGCCATCGTGGACACGAATTTATTGTTTTATTACCAGAACCGGCTCGCGGCCCACGGGATGGCCTGGGACGTCATCGCGCCGCCGGGCATGCCGCCCGCGCGGCCACCGCCGGTCCTGGAGTCGAATTCCCCGGCCGAGGAGGCGTTGTCGTGAGCGCAGCACCGAGCGTGGGAGTCGTGGGCGGCGGGCCCTGGGGACGGGCGCTCGCGACGGCGGCGCGTCGAACGGGCGCGGAGGTCGTGCTGCATTCGCGGCGGGATCAGACGGAGGAAGATCCGGGGCTTTCCGTGACGGTCGATTACGCGGTCGTCGCGAAGGCGCGGCTCGTGGTGATCGCGGTGCCGTCGTCGGTGGCTCGAAGCGTGCTGCGGGGGCTCGGGGATCATCTCGGGGGCCAGCATCTCGTGGTGCACGGGGTGCGGGGGCTCGGCGCTGGGGACCTCGAGACCATGAGTGACCTCGTGCGCGAGGAGACGCCCGCGCGGCGCCTGGGTGCGCTCGGAGGGCCCGTGCAGGCGGGCGAGCTCATCGAGGGGCGGCCGTCGGCGATGGTGATCGGGTCGCGTTTCCCGGAGGTCGTCACGGCCGTGACGCGGGCCTTCCAGGGCCCGAGCCTGCGGGTGTACGGGACCGACGATCTGCGCGGGCTCGAGTGGGCCTCGGCGCTCGTCGGATGCCTGTCGATCGGGGTCGGGTACGCGGAGGAGGCGGGCGCGGGGCCTGGGCTTTTGGCGGCGTTGATCTCGCGCGGGGTCGAGGAGGCGGCGCGGCTCATGGCGGCCGCCGGGTGCGAGGAGCGGACGATGTTCGGGCTCGGGGGGTATGGCGATCTGCTCGCGTCGATCGCGCTCGACGACCGCCCCGAGGTGGTGCTTGGCAAGGCGCTCGCGCGCAGGGTGCCGCTCGATCAGGCGATCGTGCTGGCGAAGCTCCGGGTGGAGGCGATCCCGCTGATCCCGCGGATCGTACGTTTCGCGGAGGAGCGGCGGGTTCCGGCGAACACGTTCCGCGCGCTCTCGGACGTACTCGCGGGTGGACGGCCGCAGGCCATGCTGGACCGCATGTTTTCGGGATGAAGCGCGGGCGCGTGCCCCCCCGAGGGCAGGCGCGATCTCTCTTGCGCTCGCGACAGATCGGAAGGATTATCTTGGGGTGTCTGCTGCGTCCCCCTTCGCCAACAATCAAGAGCCAACGGTAGGCAAGTACCGCTTCATCGCGAGCCTCGGTCACGGTGGAATGGCAGATGTTTATCTGGCGGTCCTCGCCGGCCCAGCGGGCTTCAACAAGCTCCAGGTCGTGAAAAAGCTCCGGCGCGATTACGTCGAGGACCCCGACCATATCGAGATGTTCCTCGACGAGGCGCGGCTGGCGGCGCGGCTCAATCATCCGAATGTCGTGCAGACGTTCGAGGTGAGCGAGTCCGAGGGGGAGTACTTCATGGCCATGGAGTACCTCGAGGGCGCCACGATGAACCGGATCATCAACCGCGCAAAGGCGAGCCCGCCGCCGCCCGGGGTGCTGCTGCGTATGGTGGCGGATGCGCTCGCGGGGCTGCACTACGCGCACGATCTCGCCGATTACGATGGCAAACCCCTCCACATCGTCCACCGCGACGCGAGCCCGCACAACATCATCGTAACCTACGATGGACAGACGAAGATCCTCGATTTCGGCATCGCGAAGTCGGAGGTGCGCTCGGGCGAGACGCGCACGGGCATCGTGAAGGGCAAGATCGGGTACATGGCCCCCGAGCAGGCGCGGTGCAGGCCGCTCGATCGGCGCGCCGATATCTTCGTGCTCGGCATCGTGCTCTGGGAGATCCTCGCGGGGCGCAAGCTCTGGGACAAGGCCTCGGACATAGAGGTGCTCCACCGGCTCGCGACCGGGGAGCTCCCGCGGGTCGAGGAGGTTCGTCCGGACGTACCCGAGCCGCTCGCGAGGATGTGCGCGCGCGCCCTCGCGCTCGACCCTTGGAATCGGTATGCGACGGCGGCCGAGATGCGCGCCGACATTGTCGCGTACCTCGATTTTGCCGGGATCCGCGTGTCCACGGAGGACGTCGGGCAGTACGTGGCGGCGCAGTTCGGGGACAAACGCGTCGAGATCCGGAAGGTCGTCGAGCGACAGCTCAGCAAGCTCAAGGCAGGGGTCAGCGCAGGCGTCGGTCTGGCCGACCTGGCGGGCGCCGCCGACCCGGCCCCCGACTCGATGAGCCTGCCGCGCATCAGCCAATCCGGGCGTCACAGCGTGGGCAGCGGAAGCGGCAGCGGAAGCGGCAGCAGCTCGAACGCGCGGATCGTGCCGAGCTTCACGAGCGTCCCGCCCCCCGCGGCACATCCCCCGGGGCAAACCGCATCGACCGCGATGCAGGCCGCGGCGCCGGCCACGACGCCGGCCGCGACGCCGAACCGTGGAGCCATGTTCGTCGCGGGCGCCATCGTCCTCGCCTCGGCGCTCGGCGCGTATGTGGTTCTGCATTCGCGACAAACTCCCTCGGCCGAGCCCGGGACGCCGCCTGCCACGGCGATGGAGGCGCGCGCTGCTGCGACGCCGGAGACGAGCGCCGGGGTCGTGGCCTCTGCCGCGAACGCGCCCGAAGCGCAGACGACGATCGAGCTCCGCGTGCGCGCGATCCCCGCGTCGGCGGACATCTTCCTCGACGGCGCGCGCCTGCCCACGAACCCATTCACCGGCAAGTTCCCCGCGGACGGCGTCGGTCACCGGGTGCGCGCGGAGGCGTGGGATCACCGGCCGACCGCGCGGATCGTGACGTTCGAGAAGGACACGTCGATCGAGCTCGTGCTCGAGCCGAAGGGCAGCGCCCAGGGCCGCGCCGCAGCGGACCCGAACAGCAACGACGAGCCGGAGGGTACGAGCACGAGCTCCGCGCCTCCGGCTCCGACCTCCGATACGACGGCCGCCGCGACGACGGGCAAACCCAAGCGGCAGCTCGGGGACGGCGATCCCTTCAAGACCCCAGCCCCCAAGTCCACGACGACGGTGAAAAAGCGCGAGCTCGGCGAAGGCCAAAGCCCCTGGTGATGGAGGGGTACGCCGCCCGGGACGCGGGCGGCGGTACGATCAGGGGGTCTCGCAATAGCCGTAGCTGCACGCGGGCGCGCTCGAGGGGCACTCGGCCGCTTGCGTGCAGGTCTGGCAGCTCGTCGTGCCGTTGACGGTCTTCTCGAAGAAGCAATCGCACCGCGACTCCGTCGTGTAGGGCTTGAAGGGGCCCATCTCGGTGGAGCGGTCGACGCGCATCGCGCACTTGGGGACGAGGTGCTTCTTCGCGATCGACTCGACGAGGGAGGCGTCGAGCTTGGGCGCGGCGAAGCGGGTGACGAGCGCGCCCGCCTCGGCGGTGGGGACGCCGCTGGAGACACGGGTGTAGAAATGGAGAGGGCCCCAGATCGGGTAATGGCCGTCGCGGACGTTCTGTTTGTCGAAGAGGAACTGGGTCGAATCCGGATGATACGCGCAGCTCTGGCCCTGGGCCTTGAACGCGAGGATACGCAGGTCGGCCCGGAAATCATCGGCGATGTCGGTGGAGAGGATACCGAGCGCCTGCTCGGCGAGCGTCGCGTCGAGGAGGAGCTTCAGGCCGTCGCGGACCTGGCTCGAGCCACCGCGGTCCTTGCCCCACCATTTGTCCGCGGGTACGCCCATGGCGCGCGCCATCATCTGCTGCGTGCCGGAGCTTGCGTTGCGGACGAAGTAATAGGTCGGATCGGTCCAGGGCGCGGCGGCGCCCATGTTGCCGCCGGTGCCGAAGACCATGTACGCCGCCTCGGCGCTGATCGCCTTCTGCGTCGAGAGCGCCGGGACAATGAAGGTCATGGGCTGGATGGGGCCCTGGTAGTCGGCGATCTGCACGCCGGCCGGCGCCATGGTGAAGTCGCAGGTGGAGGCGTATACGTCGGAGACGCCGACGTCGACCTCGTTGCCGTTCGGGTCGAGGAAACACTCCTCGGTCGAGGCGTCGGGATTGAAGAAGACCGCGTAGTTCGCGGGTTTGCCGTCCACCGAGGGGATATCCTTGATCAGCCGCTTCGCCGGATCCTCGGAGTAGACGGCGCCAACGCCGGTGCACGAGCCCTGCGATTGATAGACGACGGTGTACGACGAGGCCTCGGCGGCGAGGATGCCCGCGATGACCCCGAGGAAGGATCGCACGGCGCTGGAGCCGGCGACGTACACGACGTTGGGCCGCTCGACGGCGTCGTAGCAGTTCTTCGTGGGAACCGCGGACGCCGCGGGGGCGACGAGGGCGGTCGCGAGGCCCACGGCAAGCGCGATGCCGAGGGCTCGCCCGCGGCTTTTCTCGTTCGATTGAATTTCGCTCATGGCAATCGTCCTAGGAAAAGCTCAGGGCGCCGGAGGAGCGACGAGGGGTGGCAATGCAGCCCCGTCGCACAGCCCGAGGCGCGCGCAGTTGTCGAACTCGACGCACGTGGCGTTCGTGCATGTGTTGAGGTAATCTTCGTCCTTCGTCGGCGTGCCCGAGAAACACGACTCTCCGCCGCCCCCGCCGCCCGTGCCGCTGCTCGCGCTGCTCTTGGCGACGCACAGGCCCTGCTGGCAGACGGAGCCATTACCGAATTTGCTGCAATCGGCGTCCGAACTGCATTGATCGGTGGCGCCCTCGACGACGAGGTTACACGCGCCCGCGAGGACGGTCATCGCGAGGAGCACGAGGGCCGCCGAGCGCGCGCGGAAGGCCGTACGGCGGCCGCGCGCGGACGACGATTTCGAGTTGTTCCTGTTCATGTTCGATCCCAGCCCGAGAATCATGGCCCGCGGCTCTCGTTTGCCGCCCATCAGAAGGCGCCCTTGATCCAGACGTTGCCGAGCCCAACGCCGACGTGGACGGGCGCGCCGGCCGTCTTCTTCGGCTCGCCGGATGCGGACCCGGAACCCGCAGAGAACGTGAGGATCACCGAGGTCACCGCGGCGACGGCCGTGGCGCCGAGGAGGACATCGGTCGCGATGGCGAGGTTCTTCATACTGCCATAGGACGCGTCGAGCTCGCCGCGCCCCACGCCAAACGTGTCGAGCTGGGTTCGATAATCGCTGGAGGCGCGAAGGGCGAGCCCCCCCGCGATGCCAGCGCCCACGGCGAGGACGCCCGTCACGACCCACGGAACGACGGGCACCTTGCGTGTCGTCTCCGCGCCGCCGGGCCCGGGCGCGCCGCTCGTCCCACCGGCCGGCGGCGCCGACCCCGCCTCGAGATCGAACGCCACATCGACGACGTCCGTGCCGGCCACCTCGAGGACCTTGGTCATGGGCTCCGCGCCCGCGATCCGCGCGGTCACCTTGCGTTTGCCCGCGCCGACGATCACGGGCGCCTCGAGCGGCGTGGTGCCGACGACGGCGTCGTCGACGAGGATCTCGGCGCCGGGGCGGGTCGTGGTGATCCGGAGCGTGGCGACACGCGCCTTGAGCTTCTCGAGGTCTGTCTGGACTTCGGCCCGGCGTTGTGGGTTGATCTCGCTCCCGCCGTCCTCGAGGTACTGCGTCAAGCTCCGGAGGGCGCAGGAATAGTCCTGGATCTGGAAGCAGATCTGGCCGATGTCGAAGAGGAGCTTGTAGCTCGGCGCCAGGCCGTAGGCGCGGCGGATCTCGACGAGCGCGGTAGCGAAGTCGTTCTCCTCGTAGAGCTCGCGCCCGCGCTGGTAGCGCCGCTGCGCCTCCTCCATTTCAGCCTTCGTGGGCTGCTTTTGGGGGCCGGCGGCCGAAGCCGAGGGGGACACGAAGAGAAGGCTCGCAGCGCAAGCGATGGCGAAAAGAGTCGAAGATCGCATCACGGATGGTTGGATCAGCGAGCGCGGAAGAGCGCTCGGCGTCGATCGAAAGGAATAAACGGCTGCACCCCCGGGCTTCAAGCGCGAGGCGAATCTTCACACATTTGTCACACATTTGACACCACTTCGTCACCCACGAACCCTCCACGGGCCTCGGTGCTTGCGCGCTCTTGCGAGGCGATCCCGCTTGCGTCGGTGCGGCATCGGGCCGAACATGGCCCGCGTGTCTGCTGCGCCCCACCTACCCGACACCGATCCGGTGAGCGTAGGCAAGTACAAGCTGATCGCAAACCTCGGTCGCGGTGGCATGGCGGACGTGTTTCTCGCGGTCGTCGCAGGGCCGGCGGGCGTGAACAAACTCCAGGTCGTGAAGCGTCTGCGCGCCGAGTACGCGGACGATCCCGAGCGCGTCGAGATGTTCCTCGACGAGGCGCGGATCGCCACGCGGCTCAATCACCCGAACGTGGTGCAGACGTTCGAGGTGAACGCGGAACAAGGCGTCTACTTCATCACGATGGAGTACCTCGAGGGCGCGCCGCTGAACCGGCTCGTGAGCCGCGCGCGGACGAAAGCGCCGCCACCCGGGGTGCTGCTCTGGATCCTGGCGGACTTGCTCGCGGGGCTGCATTATGCGCACGAGCTGACCGATTACGACGGAACGCCGCTCAACATCGTCCACCGGGACGTGAGCCCGCACAACGTGATCGTCTCGTACAACGGGCAGGCCAAATTGCTCGATTTCGGGATCGCGAAATCCGACGTGCGTATGATGGAGACGCACACGGGGGTCATGAAGGGCAAACTCGGGTACATGGCGCCCGAGCAGGTGCGTTGCAGGCCGCTCGATCGGCGGGCCGACGTGTTCGTCGCGGGCATCGTGCTCTGGGAAATCCTCGCAGCCCGCAAGATGTGGGGCAAGGCGCCGGACATGGAGGTGCTCCACCGGATCGCCACGGGGGACGTGCCGTCCCTCGAAAAGGTTCGTCCGGACGTACCGGAAGGGATCGCGAAGATCTGCGCGCGCGCGCTCTCGTACGATCCGGTCGATCGATATGCGACCGCGGCCGAGATGCGGGCGGCGATCCTTTCCTGGCTCGACCATACGGGGTTCCGGGTCACGCCCGAGGACGTCGGCCGGTACGTCGCGACGGCCTACGCGGACAAACGCGCGGAGATCCGGACGGTCATCGAGCGGCAGCTCTCCAAGCTGAGCCGGGCCGACGTGACGCCGCCGTCGGGCGAGGATCCCCCCGCTTCCTCGATGCGTGTGCTCCGGGTCGACGCGCTCGAGGGCAGCGCACCCGGCACGCCGTCGCTCTTGCCGAGCCTGCTCAGCGTGCCGCCTTCGATGGAGGCGCCCGACGTGCTTTCGCCGTCCATTCCGCCGCCCCCGGGGCTGCCGACCGTGTCGCCGGAGGTTTCGCCCGACACGCCGAAGGGGGAGCGGCGAGCCACGCCGACGCTGCAATCGAAGGTTCCCGCGGACACGACACGAGACCTCGTCGAGGCGGCGCCGGCGTCCACACCAGCGTCCACGCGGGGCTCGGACCGGGGTCGCCTCGTCGTGGCCCTCATGCTGGTGATTGCCGCGGCGGTCGGCGCATTCGTGGCCCTGCGTTTCCGACAAGCCCAGGCGCCTCCCTCCCCGCCCGCGGCGAACGTGGAAGGCGCGCCCAGGCCCATGGAAAAGAAGATAGGCGCAGCGCCGGGGCCGGTTTCGCCCGCCAAGGCGACCGAAGGGGCCCCGGGCACGACACCCCGCCGCCCATGAGGAGCCGAAACACACCATTCACGCCATTCACGCCGGGCGCGCTGATCTTCGACATGGACGGGCTGCTCGTGGACTCGGAGCCGCTCTGGCACCGGGTGGAGCACGCGTTCGCGGCGGCGCGCGGGGGCGACTGGACGGACGAGATGGCGCTCGCGTGCACGGGGCAAGGAATCGGGCGGATCGTGCACATCATGGGGGAGCGGTTCGGCTTCGAGGTCGACGAAGCGCGCGACGTGGCCGAGCTGGAGGACCGCTTCCTGGCCCACGTGGAGAGCCTGTCGCTGAAGCCGTTCGCCCGGGAGTTCCTGGAGGAGGCGCGGGGCCGGCTCCCCCTGGGGCTCGCGTCGTCGTCGCCGCGGCGGCTGATCGACGCGAATTTGAAAAGGTTTGGCCTGACGGACCATTTCGACGTGACCGTCTCCGGGCAGGAGGTGCCGCGGGCAAAGCCGTGGCCGGACGTTTACCTGCGCGCCGCCGAGCGGCTGTTCGTGTCGCCGGGGGTGAGCCTGGCGCTCGAGGATTCGAAGAATGGCGCGCGGGCGGCGCGAGCGGCAGGAATGAAGGTGATTGCCGTGCCGGAGGGGGACGGGGCGGAGTTCGAAGCGCTCGCCGACCGGGTCGTCCGGAGCCTCGAAGAAGCGCGAGCGCTCGTCTCATTGCCGTCCTGACGGAGGACGGGGCCCCCCGCTCGGAAGATCATCGATTTGCGTTGTGGCCCCGAGCCTGGGGCCACGGTACAATGCGATGTTCGTGCGGACGGTTGCGCGAATTGTGCAACGCACGGAAACGGCGTAAATAATGACGAGCGAGCAGGGCAAAGCGTCCGTTCTCGTGGTCGAGGACGAGCGGATCGTGGCGATCGACCTGAAGGAGCGCCTCGAACACCGCGGATATCACGTACCGAGCACCGTCCCGACCGGCGAGAGCGCCGTGGAGCAGGCCCGCCTCCTCTCGCCAGACCTGATCCTGATGGATATCAAGCTCCAGGGCGAAATGGACGGGATCACCGCGGCCGCCCAGATCCACGAGAACCTGGACGTACCCATCGTTTTTCTCACCGCCTTCGGCGACGACGCCACGCTCGCCCGCGCCCAGGCCACCGATCCCTACGGATACCTGCTCAAGCCCTTCGCGGAGCGGGAGCTCGAGGTCGCCGTCGAAATGGCCCTCTTCCGGCACCGGCTCGTCAAGAAGCTGGCCGAGAGCGAGGCCTCCCTCGCCAAAGCTCTCTGCGCGCGGGACGAGATACTGGCCATCGTCTCGCACGACCTGCGCAACCCCTTGACCACCGTGCTCGCCAATGTCGAAGCGCTGCTCCGGCCGTCCGATACCACGCCCGAGCGGGTGCGGCGGCTCGCCACCGGCGCGCGCCGCGCGGCCATACGCATGCAGCGGCTCATCGGCGATCTGCTGGACGTCTCGCGCATCGACAAGAACCTGCTTTCCCTCGACATGACCGTCTGCCGCGCGGGTGATCTCGTCGCGGACGCCATCGACGCGTTCCAGCCCGTGGAGGGGGCGCTTTGCCAGGGCGCGAGGCTCGTCGTGGGCGACAATTCATGCAAAGAGGCGCGGGTCACGTGTGATCGCGACCGGATCGCGCAGGTGCTTTCGAACCTCATCGCCAACGCGCAGGCCTGGACCGCGCCCCAGGGCACAATCACGGTGCGCGCCGAGGAGCACGGCAAGGAGGTGTGGTTCTCCGTCGCGGATACGGGCAGCGGGATCGCCCCCGAGGAGTTACCGCACGTTTTTCAGCGTTTTCGGCGCGGGCCGGGGGCCAGTCACAGCGGCGCCGGTCTGGGTCTTTATATCAGCAAGGGTATCATCGACGCGCACGGCGGTCGGATCTGGGCGGAGAGCGAGGTCGGGCGGGGGAGCACCGTCCATTTCACGCTCCCCATCGCGGCCGCGTCGGCACCCGAGGTGAGAGCATGACCGAACAGGCAGGGCCGTCGTCCGGTGACGTTCTGCGCAAAGCGAAAACAGGGATCCAGGGGTTCGACGAGATCTCCTTCGGAGGCCTGCCCAGGGGCCGCGCCACGCTCGTCTGCGGCAGCCCGGGCTCGGGGAAGACCCTGTTCGCCATGGAATTCCTCGTCCGGGGGGCGCTCGAGCAGGGCGAACCAGGGGTCTTCGTCTCCTTCGAGGAGAGCACGAACGAGCTCATTTGTAACGTCGAGTCTCTGGGCTTCGACCTCCGGCGCCTCGCAGACAGCGGGATGCTCGCGATCGACCACGTTCGCCTCGAGCGGAGCGAGATCGAGGAGACGGGCGAATACGACCTCGACGGCCTCTTCATTCGCCTCGGTTATGCCATCGACAAGATCGGCGCAAAACGCGTGGCGCTCGATACCATCGAGGGGATCTTCTCGGCCCTGTCGGACGAGACGATCATCCGCGCCGAGCTGCGCCGGCTCTTCCGCTGGTTCAAGGACCGGGGGCTCACGGTGGTGATCACGGGCGAACGCGGCGACAATACGCTCACCCGCCAGGGCCTCGAGGAGTACGTCTCGGATTGCGTGATCCTCCTCGAGCAGCGGGTCCACGAGCGGATCACCACCCGCCACATGCGAATCGTCAAATACCGGGGCTCGGCCCACGGCGGGAACGAATACCCGTTTCTCATCCAGGAGAATGGGATCTCCGTCCTGCCGATCACCTCGCTCGGGCTGGATCATCCAGCTTCGAATGATCGGATCTCGCTGGGCATCCCGCGCCTCGACAACATGCTGGGCAGCGGAAAAGGGGTGTACCGCGGCACCAGCGTGCTGGTATCGGGCACCGCGGGCACGGGTAAATCGAGTATCTCCGCCCACGCGGTGGACGCTGCCTGCCGCCGCGGCGAGCGCGTCCTCTATTTCGCCTTCGAGGAGTCGCGCCAGCAGATCACGCGTAACATGCGCTCCATCGGCATCGATCTGGAGCCGTGGTGGCGCGCGGGGCTGCTCCGCTTCCAGACGTCGCGCCCCACCGTTTTCGGTCTGGAGATGCACCTCGTCGCCATGCACCAGCAGATCGAGACGTGGAACCCACAGCTATGCGTCTTCGATCCCATCAGCAATTTGACCGCCGTCGGGGCCCTCTTCGAGGTGCGGAGCATGCTGACGCGCCTCATCGATTTCCTGAAGAGCCGGCAGACGACCGCCCTCTTCATCAACCTCACGCCAGGCGCCGGGTTCCAGGTGCAGACGGAGGTGGGCGTCTCCTCGCTCATGGATACGTGGCTGATGCTCTCGTTCATCGAGACCAACGGCGAGCGCAACCGCGTGCTTCAGGTCCTGAAATCACGCGGGATGGAGCACTCCAATCAGGCCCGCGAGTTCATTTTGACGGACCGCGGCGTCGACCTCCTCGACATCTACGTCGGCGTCACGGGCGGCGTCATCCTGGGCGCCGCGCGGAAGACGCAGGAGGCCCGCGAGCAGGCCGAGACCGTCGCGCGGGAACGGCGCATCGCGCGGATGAAACGCGAAATCTCGCGCGGAAGGCAGAACCTCGACGCCGAGCTGGCCTCGCTCCGGGCCGACTTCGAGGCGAAGCTGGAGACGCTCATGGATACCATTGCAGAGGAGCATCAGGAAGAGGCCCTGCAAGCACACGATCGGCGCGAAATGGCGCGAATACGGCAGGCCGACCCCGTTCCCCGCGGTGGGGAAACGCAGGAAGGGCCGATCGTGATCCACGAGGATGGAGGGGAGGGATCATGAACATGACAATGGCCCCCAGGCCGCAGGAAATCGGCGACGACGGCGTGCCGGACGAAGGGTTTTACGAGCTCCGGCTGTACGTCGCCGGGCAGACGCAAAAATCGCTGCTGGCGCTGGCGAACCTCAAGCGAATCTGCGAGGCGCATCTCGCTGGAAAATACCGCATCGAGGTCGTGGATCTGCTGCAAAGCCCGCAGCTCGCGCAGGGCGACCAGATCCTGGCCATCCCCACGCTGGTCCGGCGGCTGCCGGAGCCGATACGAAGGATCATCGGAGACCTCTCGAATACGGAGCGCGTGCTGATCGGGCTCGATCTACGCCCGCGCTCCGGGTGAGCTGCGCATGGTCAAGATATTTCCACCACCTGTCTCGGGTGCGATCGTGGTTCACGACCTGACTCTACGTGTCGAGGAAGCCCAGGAGGCGCTGAGCGCGATCCGAAAGGGCCAGGTGGACGCCCTGGTGATCGCCCGGGGCCAACAGCAGCAGGAAGTCGTGCTGCTCCAGGGCGCGGACAAGGCATATCAGGTCCTCTTCGAGACGCTGAATGAAGGGGCCGTGGCCATCGCAGCCGATCTCGGGATCATCCTGTATAGCAACCGGCGCTTCGCGGAGCTGGTCGAGCGCACGCTCGCGGAGGTGCTCGGCGCCCGGCTCGAAGATTTCGTGTCGCCGGAGGAAATTTCGTCGTTCACGTCCCTCCTGGCCGCGGCGAGAGGCGCGAGCAGCAAGGGCGAGCTCTGCTTGCGCACGAAGAGCGGGGCGAAGATCCCCGTCATGACGTCGGTGCGCGCGGTGGTGGAAGGGGACACGGCAGGGGATACCTTCACCGTGGTGATGACCGATCTGTCGGCGCTCAAGAAGGCGCAGACAGCGCAGCAGGAGGCGCTCGACGACCTCCAGGGCATGATCCGGGCCCTCCAGCAGCGCGAGGAGCAGCTACGCGCGTCGCTGCGCGAGAAGGAGGTATTGCTGAAAGAAGCGCACCACCGCGTGAAGAACAACCTGCAGGTGATCTCGAGTTTATTGCACATGCAAGGTCGTTATCTGGCAGACCGGTCGGCGCGCGAGCTTTTGCGCGAGAGCCAGAGCCGCGTGCATTCGATCGCGCTCGTCCACGAGGCGCTGTACCAATCGAAGGATCTCGGCTCGATCGATCTCGAGGAGTACCTGAAGCGGCTGATCAGCACCATCCATACCATGTTCGGCAAAGGGACGTTCACGCCCGCGCTCTCGTGCGACGTGGCGCGGGTGCGCCTCGGCATCGACGCGGCGGTGCAATGTGGGCTCATCGTGAACGAGCTTTTGACGAATGCGTTCAAGCACGCGTTCCCGGACGGGACGGAGGGGCACGTGCATATCTCGGTGCACCGGGAGGGCGACGCGGAGCTCGTCCTGGAGGTGGCCGATGACGGGATCGGGCTGCCCGAAGGGCTCGATTTTCGGAATGCGCAATCGCTGGGGCTGCGGCTGGTCTGCGGTTTGACCGAGCAGCTCGGGGGGACGATCGAGCTCGGCCGGGAAGGGGGAACGCGATTTTTGATCCGGTTCCCCCAGCCGGCCATCCCGCCCTCGCAACCGCTCGAGCAGGATGTACCGCAAAAAGGGGCGTCGCTCTAGCGGCGGCGACGACGCGCGAGGAGGCCGGCGATCGCCGCGAATACAGCCATCGAGGCGCCCGCGGGCACGCTCGACGAGCCAGGGACGGCGCAGCCGCAGCCGCTCTCATCCGAGATGGGCGGACCCGCCGAATTGGCGCCGGTGCCACCCGTGCCGCCACCTGCGCCACCCGCGCCACCCGCGCCGCTCATGCCGCCCGCGCCGCCCACGCCGGCCGATTGCGTGGTGGTGAAGGTGAGGTTCGTCATGAGGCCGTCGCCGTCGCCGGCATTGGCGATCATGACATACGCCGTCTTCACGCCCGCCGGGACCATGGCCGTGGTGTTGTACCCGATGAGGCCCTGGCTACCCGAGCCGTCCGGCGTGAGGACCACGGTGTCAGCCGTCACCTTGAAGGGCGCGTACGTGAACTGGAGGGGCTCCTCGCCAAAGCGGACGAGGATCTTCGGCTCGAAGGCGCCGCCGCCGCCGCCGAGGCCGCCGCCCGAGGTCGCGCCCTCGAAATCGATGACGAGCGAATCCGTGTTTTCCGGGAGGGCCACGCGGACCTGGAAGACGCCGGGCACGTAGCCGAGCTGGTTCGAGCCGATGTTCGCCGCGGGGACGCCGGGCGCGAACCAGACGCCGAGGTTGCCGCCGCCGGCCCCGACGGGCAACGGGCCCTGCATCGTGGTGCCCTTGAAGTCGAGGATACGCTGGCACTCGGGGAGGACGCCACGCGTGGTGAAGGCCATTTCGAGCTGCGTGGCCACGGCGTCGCCGAGCGGCGAGGTCTTGATCTCGGCGAGGATGAGCGCCGCCATGTCGTGATAATGGAGGTCGCCGGAGGGCGCGGCATTCATCGCGGCGAAGACGGCGAGGTCGAGCTCGGGCTTCTGCACGTCGGTCAATCCCTTGCGGACATCCCAGAGCGCAGCCGAGAAGAGCACGGAGTCATTGTGGACCTGGCCAGCGACCGACGTGGGGCAGGCGTCGGGGTTCGCGAGGCTACGAATGGCCTTGCCGCTCGGGTCGTAGTCCTGGACGGCGTATTCGCCGACGTCGGGGTCGCCGGTGATCGCGGACGAGAAGTAATCGGAGAGGCCCTCATTCATGGCGCCGGGCGACATGACGAGGCCAAACGCGTCGCGGTGCGGCGTGCCCACGAGCTGGACCGTGGCATTGACGACGGCGTGGGTGAACTCGTGGTAGATGACGTCGCCGTCGTAGGAGTAATCCTTGTTCGGGCCCTGGCCGAACATCATGGCGCCGCCCGTGATGCCGAAGAGCAAGCCGAAGGGATTCGAGGGATCCGCGGGCGAGAAAAATGCATTCTGGAAGGGCACGAGGGGCAGATTGACATCACCCAGCTTGACGAAGTCGAACGGGTCGAACCCCTGGGGCAAACGAAGGTTGGCGACGGCGTCGATCGGGCCGTCCTGCACCTGGAAGGCCGGATCGAAGGTCCGGAAGAACCGGTAGGC
>JANMGF010001324.1:0-1998 GCA_031374535.1 Polyangium sp. (in: bacteria) | reverse complement strand
AAGCGGAGCTCGCCGGAGGGCCATCCCTGCGCGAAGATCGGGCAGACGCGATCCCCCTTCTTCACGCGCGTCACGGACGGCCCCACGGAGGCGACCTCGCCGACGCCGTCCGAGAGCGGCACGAGCGGGAGCGGCTGGCGGGGGTTGTATTGCCCCTTCACCATCATCAGGTCGCGATAATTGAGCGACGCGGCACGCATCCGAATCACGACCTGGCCGTGCCCGGGGGTGGGATCGGGCAGCGTGACCTCAGCGAGGGAGCCGAGGCCGAACGAGCCCTGAACGACGATTGCCTTCACGAAAATCCTCCTGGAGAGCCTCGGCAATTCCACGACCCCCGGGCGGCGTCAACCCTCGGATCGAAAACGTCCGAGCTGTCACATGGGACATTCTTCGTCGCACCGACCCGGATCGAGGCCAGCATTCGAATCACGTTCGTGATAAATATGGAATCCCGAATGACGACCTCGGGGGGGTCGACATTCCGGACGGTGCCCGCACGAGAGGATCCCATGGACAAGGTCTCGCTGACGTACTTCGTCGACTTCGTGCTGAGATCCGGGACACCCAAGCTGACCGGCGTCCGCGAATACAAGGAGCGGAAAGACGAGCTCAGCACGGATTTTTATCGTCCGATCCGGGAAGGCATCGTGGGGATGCACCGGCGGGGCGAGTGCGAATCCGTCCTCGACGCCGTCGTCGCCATCCAGACCGACGAGAAGCGGCGCCGGATCTATCCATACGTCGTCGCTGGATACCGCAAGTTTCTGGCCTCGGGCGACAAGCGCTGGTTCGAGCCCCCCCACGGCGTCATGTTGCTCGGCGACCTCGAGATCAACTTGAACCCCGAGGTCGGCTTCGTGATTGACAAGAAGCCGCACCTCGTCAAGCTCTACTTTCGCCAGGAGCCGCTCGCCGCGAAGCGCAGCGCCGTGGCCCTCGCCTTGCTCGCGAACGGGCTCGGACGCCACTACCCAAATCACGTGTTCACGATGCTCGACGTCCCACGCGCGAAGCTCCACACCGCCGCCACGCAGCCCAATCCTCGCCTCGCGGTGCTCCTGCGCGGGGAAGCCGCCGCGTTCTCGACGATTTACGAGGCGCTCTGACGCGCGATCGTGTTGCCCTGGACGAAAAGGATCCGCCGTAGGGGTCCGTACGGACATTTTCCGTCAGGGGCCTCGGCCGTGGGGCGTTCCCGCGGGGGGATCCGTGGTAAACAAGCGGGTGCCGGTGCCCCAGACGGCTGCTTGGAAGGTAAGGACGTGGCGGAGGGATCATGGATAGAATCTCTTTGACGGGATTCGTCGACTTCGTGCTCGAGGCTGGCGCAGGCGGCGAGGGAGATCCGCTGAAGGAGCGCAAAGGCGACGCGTCCCCCGATTATTACCACCCGCTGCGCGACGCGATCGTGGAGATGCATCGCGAGGATCTCTTGCCGATGGTGCTCGAAGCGGTAATCTCGCGCGAGCCGAGCGAGAAAAAACGCCGCGTGTTCGCGCGCGTCATCGATGGGTATCGGCGTTTCCTCGGCACCGGGGCGATGAAATGGTTCGATCCCCCCCGGACGAGGTATCGCATGGGCGCCCACGAGGTCGACGTGAACCCGGAGCTCGGGCTCGCGATCGACGAGACGCCCCACGTGATCAAGATGTATTTCCGCGGCGAGCCCCTCACGCCGCGCAGGACGAGCGTGATGTTGAGCCTGCTCGCAGGCCGCCTCGGCCGCATCTGCCCAGGTCACGTGTTCGGCGTGCTCGACGTGCGCCACGGCAAGCTACACGCCGTGAGCACGCCGGAGGAGCGATTCGGCGTGATGCTGGGCGGAGCCTCGAACGAATGAAGCTCCAAGAAGACGCTGCGGGAGGTCAAGCTGGCGAACCCGTATCGGCTCTGATCGCAGAGGGTGCTGCCACAGCGTCGCGCCCGGGGTTTCACCCCGGACCCCACCAGGGGCTATCCGCCCCTGGACCCGGACCAGGCACGGCCTGGACCGAG
>JANMGF010001321.1:0-2795 GCA_031374535.1 Polyangium sp. (in: bacteria) | reverse complement strand
GAGGCCGATCCCGCGTGGCGCCTTGGGCAATCGTTTCACCTCGTCGGCGGAGAGGCTGCCGGCATTGGGGGGCGGCGCGAGGTTGTCGGCAATGGTGAGGGAGACGGTTCCGTGCTTGATTTCGGCCATGGTGGGGCTCCTCCGCGGGGATCGGGGTGGTGGGCGGGGACGGTAAGGGGAGGCGGGGGCGGGGGGCAAGAATGTGGGGGAGGGGGGGACGCCGCGACGGGCATCATCGGACTCGCCTACGCTCGGCTGCCGCGCCCGGCGGGATCCCAAGTCAAGCATGACACTTCGTGGGCTTTCTACCTACGTCCGAATGCCCAATAGGTGCAGCGCATCGGCCCAGAGCTGCCAGAGGGTGCGGAAGGGGTGGGTGGCGAGGAGGGCGCCTCCATTCGGGAGGCGGCGGACGTGGTAGGGGGCGTGCTCCTCGATGAAGCGGACGTGGTCCCCGGTGTTCGCCTGAACCTCGACCGTGGGCACGCCGGCTTTCTGAGCTTCGAGCAAATCCATCGCTAGCGGCTCAACGCCGCGCCATTCGTCGTCCGGGACCGCGGCGGCTTCGAGGGCTTCGAAAAGCGTCGCAGGGTCGGCCTGAAGCACGGCGAGGACCTGTTCGCGCGTCAGCTCTTCGTCGGCCGGCAGAATCGCGCGGGGTTCCAGTCTGGCGAGGTCCGGGCGTGGTGGTGCGTGCGGATCTCGACGTTTCATGGCTTTCACGTCGAGGGCCAGGTGATGGTTTCGCCGCCTCGCATCGGGCGCGACGCCCACGCGGCTCCCTCGTGGGGCTGCGTCGACGCGCGCCGCGAGCGCTTCGAGGGAGAGGCCCGCGGCGTCTTCGACGATGGCGCCATCGTAGAGGTGGATCCAAGACAACGCGATATCCCGGGCGAGCTCGTGGGCGAACGCGTGGTATGTGCCGGTTAGCTCGACAGGCGCGTACCACGAACCATTGGAGAGCGCTCCCGTTATTACGCGTTTGCTCTCGTCCGGCGTGCAGAGGCGGAGCAAAAAGTCTTCCAGGTCGGCTTGCACCAGGATCGAGGCAATTGCGGCTTCCGCGGCAAGGGAACGGCCTCCGGGTGGAAGGACCACATCGAGGCGAGGACGGTAGATGTCGTCATACCAGAGCCGCGCCTCCAGGGGCGGATTACGAAAATCGCGAACAAACGCGTCGCCCGATGTGAACAAGTCGAGCCCGGTTCCTTCGTTACCCGAGCGGAGCATCGCGTTTATGTCGATTGAAACATGCGAGCCTCCATCAAAGGGCGCAGCCCTCATCAATGCGGGTATCTCCTCCACGCTGTCACCACTGCGTGTCACCCTGCTACCGGGCTGGAGGAAGGAGTACATTTCAAACATCATGTGCGTTCCGGGGAAGGCGAGCGCGGACAGCGCCGTCAGAAACGCGTCCACACGAGCGTCCTCGGCACACCACCCGTGAAGGTGAGGACGTGCCGTTCGTTCCGTTCTCATAAGTGGATCACCAGGACTTCCTTGCCATGGATGGTGTGGCGTTTGTTGGCCTCGCGTGGTTTCACCAGGTAACCCTTGACGAAGGCCCAGTCGCCCTTGGGTTGAGCCCCCTTGGGAACGATGATTTCGACCCGGCTCACATCGCCCCCCAGCCCGAGTTCCTTCAGCTTGTCGAGGGCGTTCTTGAGCTGCTTGACGGCATCCCCAGCGTCGATCCCTCCGGTCTCTGATTCGAGCCCCTTCACCTCGCTCAGCGCAAGCTTGTTCCCCTTGGTCGTCGTGAGGAAGTCGGGGGCTTTGGCGGCATCCTGCACGCGCGATGTCGTGGCTTTCGGTAACCCGAGCACCTTCCGCACCCCATCATCGCCCACCCCGAGCATCATCCGTCCCTCCTGCTGCATCAGGTAAAGGCCCGCCTTCGTCTCGAACCCGTTCTTGATCTCCCCGAGCGCCCCGTCCATCGCCGCGTTGAGCGTCTTATACGTCTTCCTCCGGTTCGCCTGCAACGCCTTAAGGAACTCGTCCGTGTACCCGAGCATCCCCGCTGCGACGATCTTCGCCCCCGGCTTGACCCCGGCCGCCTTGATCCCCGCCCACACTTTCGTGATTTTCCCGAACCCGAACCCCACCCCCGAGAAGATCCGCTCCTCCGTCGATAGCTCCTTCCCCCCGGGCAAACAATATTCTCGCCCCGTCACCGCCTCGCACAAATCCAGCGTGGGTCCCACGAACGGCACGAACCCGATCGCGATCCGCGTCGACGCGTGCACCAGAAGCTGCATCGTCTCCACGTACGGCGCGAAATCATCGCCGATGGCGGACATCGCCCCGGAGAACGCGCGGATCGTCTCCATCAGATGGGATTCCTGCGCCGAGAGCGAAAGCGCCTCCCACTCGCTGAGCCGCTCCTTCATGTCCTCCGCCATCTCGGCGAAAGCATTCTTCAGGACCCCATCCACCTGCGCCCGCACATCCGGCGGGATCGGCGAATCGAGGAACCAATCCGACGCATCCATGTACTTGCGCACATAATCCGTGACGCGAATCTGCCCCTTCAAGAACGCGCTCGTCTCCGCCTGCGAAACACTCACCCGCGCGAGCAGCGCCTTCTCGATCGCCGCCGTATTCGCCCGCCACGCCCGCACGTTCGTCACGAAGTCCCCGCGAAGGACCACCTTGCCGCCCTCCACGTCCTGCGAGAGCGATTCGATCACCGCATCCGCATACGCCGCATAAGGATCCTTCCCCGGATCAAACGCCCCCGAGACGCCCGACACGTCGGGAATCTCGACCCACGGCACATCCCCTGGACCGAG
>JANMGF010001318.1:0-4033 GCA_031374535.1 Polyangium sp. (in: bacteria) | reverse complement strand
CGCAGATCCGCTGGCAGGCATTCATAACGACCATGAAACGATTGCCGAAGCGGTGCGCCGGGTGGCCTACATGATCAACGTCCCTCATGCCTTCACGCCGGAGTATCCGGCCGATGAAACCCGTTCGCAGCCCTGCCGGGTACCGGTGATTCTCAACGTCTATGATGGCTACATGTTCGGTGCGAACGCGTGCGATCTGGTCGTGGATGTGGAAGAGACGTTCGCCAAAATCTGCCAACTGACGTGGTGTCATCAGTCGCAGGTTACCGAATGGCTGCCGTGGGTCGGGCGGCATCAGATGGCCCCGCCGGCGTCACCGGAAGAGTGGTCGTCACGGACGCTCTCCCAATCATGGGTATTGTCCGCCGAGAGGTACGCGGATAACACGAAATCGATGACGTCGGTGGCCTTCGAGCGGTCCGGCAGGTAGCTCCTGGCCTCGCGGACGATACGCACGATCTCCTCCTGTCGCGGCTTTTTCGGATCGACCGTGGCAGCGAGCGAGAAGAGCAAAACATGGAATTGCGCGGCGTGCGCCGCGGAGCCATGGGCGGTGGTCCGGATGGGAAGGTCCGCGATCCGCAGGGCGAGCTCGGGCATGCCGGGCGCGAGGGCGCCGAAGATCTCGGTGGTGAGCTGCGCGTCGATCTGCAGAGCGTCGGGGTTGCGCGCTGGATGGCTCGTGGCCGGGGGCAAGGCGCCGCGCTCCATCAGGTCACGCGCCCTCCGGTTGGACACCCAGATGAAATCATTGATGTGCGCGCGCCATCCGTCCCGGATCTGCCTGGGAGAGAGGAAAAGCCTCCGCGCCTCGGTCATGAGGTGCAGGTAGACGTATTCGATGTCCGTGTCGTCGTCGGCCTGCCAGGGATCGAGGAACACGAACTCGATACGGGCCCCGTCGCGGCCCAGGGGTTTGCCCCAATCCTCGTCGGTGAAGAAAGGGCGCTCGATGCGGACGCCTTCGGTGCGCAGCCCGGTCCAGTTGGCGAGACAGGCGCCGATCCACATCGCCCGTAGCCGCTCGGCGTAGGCTGCGCGATCGAGCTTCATCGGGGAGAACTCCCGACGCTCCGCGGTTTCGGCCCATGCGCGGCTTTGCTCGGGGCACCCAGAGCCTGCGAGACCAGCGAGCGCCCAAAGGACGCGCCAAAGGCGATGCACGCGACCGTGAGGCGCGCGCGGGGGTTTCGGGGCTCTTCCGGCGGGGCCTGGGTCGCCATGGCGTATGCGCATGAAATGCACCTCGGGTACGCGAGGGATCGCCCGCGTCCCTCACGTCCCTGCAAGCGCGAGACCCGCAGAGCTCGCTCCCTCGGCAGCAGCGCGCTCGGTGGCCCCGGGGCTCGTGGGGAATACGTGCGGTGTTTTCCCGGTTCCACCGCGCCAAAGGGGCGAGTACGTATGCGATGGTCAAGGGTTCTGGCGGGCGGGGTGGTCGGGGTCGTCTCTTGCGTGGCCCTTTCGCTTTTCACCCTCGATCGGTGGCTCTACGTCGCCCTCGACCCCGGACCGTTCGATCCGAGCGCGTCGCCGCCCGCGCCGGACTATGAAGAGCCCTCGTCCTGGGCCGCGCTTCCCACGCTCGAGGAGGAGGCCGACGTCTCCTTGCCGGAGCTGCCCGCCGCGGATCGAGGCGCCGCCCGCGCCGACGTCTTTTTCGTCCACCCGACGACGTCCGTGGCCAAGCGGTGGAACGCGCCCATCGACGATCCCGCGGTTCTCCAGGCGACGGCCCGCGGCGCGACGCTCATCCAGGCGAGCGCCTTCAATGCCTGCTGCGCCGTCCATGCCCCGCGGTATCGTCAGGCCAGCGGCAAGGCGTTCGTCGATCCGAGCCCGGACGGCGACCGCGCCATCGATCTCGCTTATGCCGACGTCGCCGCCGCATTCGTATCGTTCCTCGCGCGTCGCGGGGAGGGGCGCCCGTTCGTCCTCGCGTCGCATAGCCAGGGCACCGTGCTCGCGGCCCGCCTGCTCCGTGAAAAGATCTGGGGCAAACCCCCCGGCGAGCAGCTCGTCGCCGCATATTTGATCGGGGGCCCGATCACGCGGAAGACGATCGGGGAGGACATCCCGGTATGCGCGTCCGAGGAGCAATGGGGCTGTGTGGTCGCCTGGAACGCACGAGGCCCTCGCTTCCAGGGCAACCCTTTGGACTTCAAGGACCCCCAAGCCCCGGGCCCCCCCGATCCCAAGGCCCAGCGTATCTGCGTCAATCCCCTCACGTGGACAAACGATGGATCCGCCGCGCCTGCGTCGAGAAACGCTGGCGCGCTTTTCTTCGATGCGGAGGTGCCCAAGGTCCTCCCGGCGTTCGCCGACGCGGCGTGCCGGGACGGGAATGTATGGATCACCCAGATGGGCGACATGCCGGCGCGAGATCTCGCGAGTGGGCTTTTGCTCTGGACGATCGGTCCAGACAATTACCACCCCATCGAGTATCAGCTTTACTACGTGAATCTGCGGAAAAACGCCGTCCGGCGCGTCGAGGCCTTCCGGGCGGCGCATGGACGGTGAGGGAGGGATGAGCTGGCCAGCCCCCGGCCTACCTCGCCTCCGCCTCCGCCCCTTCAGAACCGCAAAACACCCTTGTCGAGCACGACGCCCGTGCTGCGGCCCCGCGCCGGGACGAGCTCGATACGCGTGCGGCCCTCCGACAGGAACACGATTCCCCCCACGAGGGATGCCACGCCCATGCCGAGCAAGACGAGGCCAAACGTACGGACCGTACGGAGCTCGCCCTCCGGATTGGGGTTCTCCGCCGTCTTTTCTGGGTCGATGAGAAAGCTGAACGCGGTGAACATGCCTCCGCCCAGGGTCAGCGTTCCGCCGAGCGCCGCCAGGACGACGCCCCCCGTGAACCGGGACATGCTCGTCCCCGTGACACGCGCGGTCACGGAACCGTCGAACGTATCGAGGCGGAACGGGGGCGAGGGGAACATGCCCGACCCTTTGATGAAGAATCGATGGCCGTCTCGCCCGTCGACGAGCTTGTCGCACGGCGCGCGGCACACGTACTTCGAAATCGCGCCGGCGGAGACGAACCCCTCCATTTCGTGATGCTGATAACCACCGCCGATGTCGCCGTCGATACGCGCGAGCTCGACCTCGGGCCAGTTCGACTCGATGTGAACGAGCGGCATGCCCTTCGTGGGCGCCGTCGGGACGGCGGGCGCGGCAGGGGCGGCGGGCGCGGCAGGCTCCTGGGGCCCGCCCACGATCTTCGCGATGTCGCTCCACGGAATGACGCTTTGCTCCCCCGCGACGATGACGATGACGCGTTGACCCGGCTCGACGTTGACGATCGTGCCGCGCATCGTGCTGCCATTCTTGAGCTGGATCTCGGCAGGCTCCGTCGAGGCCGCCGCTGCCCCTTCGTCGGCCCGCGCCACCCCGACGAACGAGCAACCCACGAACGCAAGCGCACCCACCCATCGTGCAACGAAGCTCATGTGAGTCTTCATAGAGCAACTTTCTACAGGCGGGAAGATCTCACCGGGGCCTCCTCGTGTTTTTTCCCCGCCTCGGGCGAGACGCCGAAGAGCGCGACGTTCAGCACGCACATGATGGCGCCGAAGAAGTGGAGCCCCAGAAACACGGCAATCCCGAGATGTAGGCCCAGGATGGCCGCGAGCCAGAGCCTCCGCGTGCGCCTCGGCCAGATGAACACGCAATACCCGGTCTCGACCGCGAGCGTGGCCCAGCAAGCGAGCTGCGAAAGCGCGGGAACGGCGGCGAGCCAGGCCATGTCGACGTACCGATAGTCCGGGAGCGAGAAGGCCCGGAAGAGCAGCTCGCCGTCCCACCAGTCGATGCCCGTCGATTTCTCGATGCCGCTCGCGAAGTACGAAATGCACATGTGGATCTGCAGGATCCTGAGCCCGAGCCTCGCCCCCGCCGTGGGGGCCTGCGCGACGCGGAAGAGCCTCGCGTCGAGCGAGGCCACGCGGCCGGCGGGGATCCAGATCAGATAAAACAGAAAGATATGGGCGTATCGATCCACCCCGTAGACCAGCGGGGCGGCGCTGTT
>JANMGF010001264.1:0-1881 GCA_031374535.1 Polyangium sp. (in: bacteria) | reverse complement strand
CGCGGCCGCATACGCGAGCGACAAGGTCTCCGATCGGCTCATGCCGAAGGCCGAGCAGTGCGACGCTTGCCACGACGTCGATCACTCGGATCTCGCCGCCGTGAAGGCAGGCACCGAGGCGAACGGGCAGTGCGTCTTCTGCCACATCGGCGACAAGGCCGGCGCGAACGGCGCGGTGGCGCCGATGGTGCTGCCGAACGCGAACCTCGTCTTCACGCACAAGAAGCACCTCGATCGGAACATCCAGTGCGGGCAGTGCCACGGGCAGGTCGGCGAGCTCGAGCTCGCCACGCGGGATCAGCTCCCGCGCATGGCCGGATGTTTCTCCTGCCACAACATGAGCGGCGCCGCGCAAGGGCAAGCCAAGGGCGCATGCACGACGTGCCACACGGCGCGGAACGACGGTCGCATCGTCACGAACTTCTCGACCGGGATGCTCGTGCCGCCGCAATGGATGCACAACGCGGCGCACACGCCGGACTTCATCGAGCGGCACAAGACCGTCGCCGCGAACGACAGCGCCTTCTGCGGGAGCTGCCACACGGTCAACGAGTGCACCGACTGCCACGATGGACGCGTCCGCCCCCGCAAGGTCCATCCGAACGACTGGCTCTCGATCCACGCGCAGTCCGCCAGGCAGGACAACCCGCGCTGTGTCAGTTGCCATCAGGCCCAGACGTTCTGCGCGGACTGTCACCGTCGCGTGGGCGTTGCGCGGGACACTGCGAGCGGCAACCGTCTCGCCGCCCGTCGTTTCCACCCGCCTGCGGCCGAGTACACCACCGCACCCCGCGGGCCGACCCACCACGCGTGGGAGGCGATGCGAAATCTCAACGCCTGCGTGTCATGCCACACCGAGCGTGATTGTGCGACGTGCCACGCGACGAAGGGCCTTTCGGGTGGGCATGGAGTGAACCCGCACCCGCTCGGTTTCCGTGACAAATGCGGCCCGGCGTTCGCGCGAAACCCCCGTCCTTGCCTCGTCTGCCACCAGTCGAACGACCCGTTCGTGAGGGCGTGTCAATGAAAGCCCGACCTCTGGCCGCCCCCGTCGCGACAGCGGAGGCTCCGACATATTCCTTGCACAGCCCTTCTGGCGACGAGTATAGCGAAGGGCGACGGAGCGCTGCCCCTCCCGCGGTGGTCGCGCGCGTCGTCAAGGAGAACGGGTGTGAAGGAGCTGATCAAGTACCTGCTCGACAATCTCATCCTCGACTTCCAGGGCGACATCACGCTGGAGACCGTGCGGGGCTTCCTTCGGGAAGACGACGGCCCCGAAGCGCGACGGTTGCTCGCGAAGCTCATCGAGGAGAAGGGGGTCAACGACATGCTCGTCACCCTGGCCGACTGCTTGCGGGAATCCATCCAGAGCGGTGTGAACGAGAGGGTGGTCCGCGAACAACTCGCGACCTACTCGGAGAGCTGACCGCAAGGTTCGATCTTCCCTTCGCTTCGCGTCTCGCCCGCGGCGCCCTCATGGCCGCGGTCCTGCCGCTCGTCGGTTGCGACGTGGGCAACCCGGAACGCGAGGCCATCGATACTCCCCCCGTCCACCTGATTGACGTCGAGCTCTCCGGGCTCGACCCAGCGGGCCAACCCACGACGCTGACGCTCACCCCGAGCGCTCCCGCGCCGGCGGATGCGAGCCGAGCACGTTCCACCACGAGCCTGCGCCTGACGTTTGATCGTTTCCTCCTCCCGGGGGAAGCGATCCGGCAGGCGATCTGCCTGCAACCAAGCGCCGATCCCGTGGCGACGCTCCAGCAGTGCAGGCTCGGCGTGTTCCTCGAGCCGAGTTACGACCCCGTTCATCGACGCATCACATACCGGCTGCCGGCCATGGACGAACTCGTGCCGGACACGAAGTACTGGCTGACGGTG
>JANMGF010001260.1:0-3299 GCA_031374535.1 Polyangium sp. (in: bacteria) | reverse complement strand
ACGTCGAGAGCTCCCGCAGATCGTCCTGCGACGAGAGCGCCGCGCGGCTGGTATCGAACAGGTGGCCGACGTTCGAGCTCGTGATGAGGCCGACGGTGATGAGCAAGCACATCGTGGTGACGCTCGCCGCGATGCTTTGTTGCATCAGGGTCCAGGACCGGAACATGGGGTATCCCTCCGAGGGGAACCTTGGCCCGTTTCCATCCGTCGCGGGAGCCTCGAAATGACGAAGGATCGGATCGTATGGATCGTCGAGGATCGTCCGCATCGCAGGGTCCTCTCGGATTAGGATGTGCCCCGGGGCGCGCCGCGGGAAGTGCCGGCTCCCCACCACGATTCACGATGAGCGCACCTGCCCCGAACAACGTCCCCCGCCACGCGACGCATCGCTACCACACGGTGCTCGTCGTCGTTGGCGGAGTTTTCCTCCTGCTGGGTCTCTTTAGCCTCGCCGCGTTTTTCCTGCTCGACCTCGCGGGCGCGGGGTTCGTCATCCTGGGCTCGATCTGCGCGGTCTTCGGCGGGCTTTTTGCCGTCCTCGGCGCTTCGGGCCGGCGCCTCGGCGCGGGCGTGCAGGTCGTCAACACCTCGTTCGACCTCATCAACCGAGGCCGCCTCACCGAGGCCGAGACGTTCCTCGACCACGTCGAGCAGAACGAGCCGCACCACCTCGTCGCGTGCGTCGCCGCCGTGCAGCGGGGACTCGTCTCCATGCGAAGGGGCGATCTCCCAGCCGCGATCGCGCACCTGGATCGAGGCATCGCCTCCCCGCTCGGCTTGCTTCATCGTGGACAAACCAGGCTCCAGTCCGTGAACGCGCGCGGCATTCGGGCATTCTTGCGCGCCGCGAGCCGTGATCCCCAGGGCGCACGCGAGGACATCGAGGCCGTGCGCGCGAGCCCCGACGCCCTGCCGCAGGGCCTCGCGCGTGCCGCCCTCGCCGAGGCCATCCTGATCGAACGCGCGGGCGATCGCGAGGCCTTGCGCGAGCACCTCGCCACGCACCGCGAGCTTCTTTTCGACGTCACCGATCGCCGCGAGCGCGCGATCGTCCGGGCCTTCCAGCGTATGCTCGAGACGACCGCGACGAGCGTGTACCGCAAGGGCGCCAAGCGGGACGCCGAGAGCGAGGAGCCGCCGCTCGCCGACTGGATCGCCCAGGTCGTGCCCGCGGCCGCGCCCTTCGTCGACGTCGGCCAGGTCTTGCCCGAGAAGACCGGCGAGCTCCCCGACGCCCTTGCCACCGAGGACGCGAAGAAGGCCGTCTCCCAGGCCCGCAAGGCCGCCGAGAAGGCCACCGCTTCCACCACGAAGACCGGCCTCAAGGCACGCGCGGTCGTGCTGCTCTGGGCCGCCCTCGTGGGTGGTTTCATCGGCGTCTACCGGGTGTTTTCGTCCGAGATCCCGGCCGACGACTACGCCGAAAATCTCCCGCCGGAACCCACGGATCCGACCCTGTTCCTCGGCCTCGTGTTCCTCGGGGTCTTCGCCTTGCTCGCCGCTGTCCGCGGTTGGGGTCTCCTCAAGGCGCGCAAGGACGCGCGGGATCTCTTCGCCGCGTTGAACCAGGTCGCCAGGGGTGATTTCGAGGGAGGCCAGGCGGCGCTCGAGCGCCTCTCGTCGAGCCGTTTTGCGTTGATCGCCTCGCAGGCCGATCTCGCGCTCACCCGGGTCGCCGAACGAAAAAGCGACCTTCGTTTGGCCATGGATCGTTGCGAGCGTGGCGTCGCGCGGCTCTCGCGGTATGCCCTCCGCATCTCGGCCTCCGATCTGCTTTTGCCCGATCTGATCAGCGAGCGCGCCTTCCTCCTTGCCGCGATGGATCGACACGCCGAGGCCGAGGCCGAGCTCGCGTCACTCCCGCCCGCATACCCCTACAAGAGCCGCGCGCTCTTCCGCGTGCGCCTGCTCTCGCATGTCCGTCAGGGTGATTTGAAGGGCGCCGCGGATCTCGCCGCGCGCGCGGGGCTCGACCTTCCCCTGTCCGCGCGTGACGAGTTGCTCGCCGACGTCGTGCGCGCCGCGACGAGCCCGGAGACCGCTGGCGCCGGTGAGATCCCGCGGATCAAGCGCGAGCTTCGTACGGCCGCGCCGCTCCGGCGCTGGATGGAAACGTTCGCGCCGACGGCCCTTGCCGCGCTCGACCACACGCCCGAGGACACGCCCCTCGAAGATTTGAAGGACCGCGACGCGCGTGCCGAGGAAGAGGCCCTCGCCGAGGCCGAGGCCGAGCGGCCTTACTTCGCGGTCACCGTATCATAATACGTGAACTTCTTCCCCTTGATCTGCACGATCACGATGGGTTTGTCCGCGTTCCGGTCCGCGTTGATCGTGATGGCCCCCGTCGCGCCCTGGAAGTTCTTCGTCTCCGCGATCGCATCGCGGATCCCCTCCGGCGTGTCGGACTTGGCGCGGCCGATCGCGTCGAAGAGCAGCTCCGCCGCGTCGTACGCCTGCGCTGCCAGCGCCGAGGGCTCGCGCTTGAACTTCTCCGTGTACTGCTTGACGAACGCCTGCGAGCTCGGCGACGGCATGTCGGGGGAGAAGTGGTTCGTGAAGTACGCGCCCTCCATCTCCTCGCCTGCGTCGTTCACCAGCGAGTCCGAGTGCCATCCGTCGCCGCCGACGAACATCGATCCGGGCAGCCCCGCGGCCTTCGCCTGACGCGCCACGGGCACCATCGCGTTGTAGTAGACCGGCGCGTAGATCACCTCGGGCCCGGCGCTCTTGATCTCGTTCAGGTACGTCGTGAAGTTCGTCTCGCTCTTCAGGAAGCTCTTCTCGATCACGATCTCGAGCCCGAGCTTCTTCGCTTCGCCTTTGAACTCGTTCGCGAGGCCCGACGAGTACAGATCGTCGGAGGCGTAGAGCAGCGCGACCTTCTTTTTGCCGAGCTTGTTGCTCACGAACCGCGCGCCCGTCTGGCCTTGCACGTCGTCCGTGAAGCAGACGCGGAACACGAACGGGCCGACCTTGGTCACGTCGGGGTTCGTCGACGAGGGCGTGATCATCGGGATCTTGTTCTTGTTCGCCACGATGCCGCCGGCCTTCGATCGTGACGACGCGACCTCGCCGAGCAGCGCGACGACCTTGTCCCGGTTGATGAGCTGCAGGACCTTGTTCGAGGCTTCTTGCGGGTTCGACTTGTCGTCTTCGAAGAGCACCTTGACCTTCTTGCCCTTCACGCCGCCCTTTTGATTGACCTCCTCGACCGCGAGCTCGATGCCCTCTTGCGAGTCCTTCCCGAACTGCGTCTCCGCGCCGGAGAGGCTGAAGTAGGCGCCTACCTTCCACTCGTT
>JANMGF010001151.1:0-22122 GCA_031374535.1 Polyangium sp. (in: bacteria) | reverse complement strand
CCCTACGGGAACCCCGAGATCCTCGAGAAGACCTGGGCCTCGAAGATCGAGAGTTACACGGGCAGCTCGGCCTGGCGTATCCCCTCGATCACCGAGGAGACGTACGCGGACGAGACGAGCTCGACGACGGACGTCGCGCGGAGCATCAGCGAGTCCACGTTTTGCGACGGCACGATCACGTCGAAGACGGGCCGCATCGACCGGCCCGTGCCCGCGATGCACGAAGAGTCGTACGTGGTGGCGCAGAACAGCCTCTCCAACGTCGTCACCTCGAACGCGATGACGAACGTCGGCGCGCAGATGGAGACCACGATCGCGGGCACGCTCGGCAGCCTCACGATCGCCGCGGCGCAACTGGAGACGGAGGTCGTGGGCGTGAAGGGCAGCGTGAGTATCGTCCCGCTCACAGGCGAGTTCACGCTGGGCATGAAGTTCGGCTGCACCATCGGCCTCACGCGCGAGGTGCTGATCGGCAGCCATAAAGAGACGAAGATTCCGGACGATACCAAGATCCGGTTCAAGGACCTGGACATGGCGCTCCAGCAACAGATCACGGCGCTCGACCGGGATGTCCTCGTGCTTCAGCTCCGCACCCTGGCGATGCGCGCGAGCATCACTGCGCTGCAAGTGAACCTCGGGATCTGAGCCGCGACGGCGATGCTCACGAAGAACCTCACCCCCTTCCTCGTCGGGACGAAGCTCACCTCGCGGCGCCCGCCCCAGCCCGAGATGAGCGTCGTCATCCGCGCGACGTACACGATCGGCCCCGGCGGCGCGCTCACGGTCGTCGAGCAGGCGACCGACCAGCGTTTTTTGTCCGGTGAGACGTTCGCCGAGAACGATGAGGAGCGTACGGGAGAAATCCTCTTTCCCAGCGACTTTGCCGATTTCAAGCTGAACGCCGAGGTCCTCCTCAAGGGCCATTGTCACGCTGCAGGCGGCGTCCCGCTCACCGAATGCCTCGTCCGGTTCGCCGTCGGCGCCTGGTCGAAGACCTTGCGGGTCGTCGGCCGGCGCGCCTGGTCCGACAAACTCCCCGGCGCCGTCCCCTCGGCGCCGCTCGGCTTCACGAAGATGCCCCTCACCTGGGCGAACGCCTTCGGCGGCCCCGGTTTTGATGCAAACCCCTCCGGCAAGGGCCTCGCCGACGAGCTGCCCAACGTCGAGTACCCGGACGCACCCGTCAAGAGCCGCGGCGATCGCCCGGCGCCGGCGGGGTTCGGCCCCGTGAGCGCCCTCTGGCCCGCGCGCGGGCAGAAGCTCGGCAAGGAGTACGGCAGGGCCTGGCAGGACAAACGCGCCCCGTTCTACGCCGAGGACCTCGACTGGAAGCACTTCCACGCAGCGCCCGCCGATCAGCAGCTCCCTGGGTATCTGCGCGGCGACGAGGAGCTCCTCTTCCAGAACCTCCACCCAACGGAGCCCACGCGGCGCGCGCGCCTGCCCGGCGCGCGCGTCCGCGTCTTCGTGCACGATAGCGCCGGCCGGCTCCGCGAGATCCCGATGTCGCTCGACACCTTGCTCGCCGACCTCGATCGCGACGTCCTCGAATTGACGTTCCGCGGCGTCGTCGAGGTGCGCGAGCACGATTTCGAGGACGTGCGCACCATGCTCGTCGCCTCGGAAGAGCTCGGCGCCAAACCTTTGCCCGAGGCCCATTACCGGGACATCCTCCTCGCCTTCGAGAAGGATCCCGTCGGGCTCGCTGCCGCCATGCCGCCCGGGTTCGACGAGGTCATCGCCCGCGCGGAGGCCGAGCGGCGCGGCGAGCCTCCCCCCTTGCGACCGGACCTCGATCCCATTTCGGCGAAAATCGACCAGAAGCTCGGCGCATTTGGCGCGGACATCGTCGCCGACATCGGGAGGAGCATCGCGGACGCGCGCGAGAAGGCCAAGGGACACCGCGACATCGAGCCCGACCTCGCGAGGGCCGCGCAATCGTTCGACGACACCCCGCCGCCCGTGGGGATCCGGAAGCCCGGCGTCCTGCCGCCGCTCGGCCTGCGCCGGAGCATGCGCGGCATCCTCGAAGAGGTCGAGCGCGTCAAGAAGGGCATGTCGGACCAGGACATCCCCGCGGACGAACGCGCGAAGATCGACGCGAAGATCGCCGAGCTCGAAGCTGTCCCCCACGATCCGCGCTGGCAAAAGCTCGATCCTGCGTACCGCCCGCCCACGGGCCCCCTCTCGACGGACGAACCCGGCCCCGGGCGTGATCTCTCCGAGCAGGACCTCACCGGGCGGGATCTGCGTGGCCTCGATCTGCGCGGCGCGAACCTCGAAGGTGCGATCCTCACGCGCGCCGATCTTTCGGGCGCGGATCTCTCGGGGGCGAACCTGCGCGACGCCGTGCTCTTCAAGACGAACCTCGAAGGCGCGCGCCTCGTCTCCGCGGATCTGCGGCGCGCGAACCTCGCCCGCGTTCGTGCGAAGAACGCGGATTTCAGCCGCGCCTCGCTGGAGACGGCCTTCTTCGAGGATGGAGACCTCGAGGGCGCCACGCTCGCGTTTGCGAGTAGCCAGTATGCGATCTTCAATCGGACGAACCTCGCCGGCGCCCGCGCCGAGCGCGCCGATTTCGAGCACGCCGATTTCACCGAGGCCTCGATCGAGGGCGCCTCGTTCGAGCGCGCCTCGCTGGTCTCCGCGCTTTTCGCGCGTGTCCGCGGCAGGAAGGCGCGGCTCACCGGCGCACGGCTCACCGGCGCGAGTTTCCAGGACGCGCACCTCGTGCTCGCCTCGCTCGCGGACGCCTCGGGCGAGAAGGTCCTCCTCGAAGGCGCGAACCTCGAGGACGCCGACCTCTCCCACGTCGATCTCCCGGGCGCTCATTTCACCCGCGTCTCCGCGGCCCACGCCTCGTTCGTCCGGGCGAACCTCCCGGGCGCGCGGTTCTACAAGGCGAAACTCGAGAACGTGGACGCGACGCAGGCAAACTTCTTCGAGGCCGACTTCTCGAGGGCACTCGTGAGCCGCATGAAGTTCGTGAAGGCCAACCTCTACGAGACGAATTTCACCGCCACGCAGGGCAAGGACGCCGATTTCAACGGCGCGAACCTCAAGCGCTCCACCCTGGAGCGTGGCGCGTGAGCCCGGCCGAGCTCGCCGCGCGCCTCCGATCGGGCGAAAGTTTCGAGGGCGTGACCCTCCAAAACGTGGATCTGCGTGGGCAGGACCTCGGCGCCGCGAACCTCGCGAAGGCCAAGCTCCGGAGCGTGCGGCTCGACGGCGCGTCCTTGCGGCGCGCGAACCTCGAAGAGGCCGAGCTGCTCGATACCTCGCTCGAAGGCGCCGATCTCGAAGGGGCGATCCTCAGGGGCACAAAACTCCTCCGCGCGAGTTTGTCCCGCGCGAACCTCACCTCCGCCGATCTTCGCGGCGCGGCCCTCCCGCGGGCGAACCTCGCGGGGGCGCGGCTCCGGGGCGCGGATCTCTCGGAGGCCTTGCTCGAAGGTGTGGACCTCTCGGGCGCGGATCTCGAGGGCGTCGTCGTCCAGCGCGCGGCGTTTATCGGGGCGAACCTCACGGAGGCGAACCTGCGCGGCGCTCGTTTCGAGCAGGCCGTCCTCTCGCGCGCGCGGCTCGTCCGGGCAAACCTCGACGGCGCCACGCTCGACACCGTGCTCTTCCACGACGCCGACCTGCGCGGCGCGACCTTGCCCAAGGAGCTCGGCAAATGCCAGCTCGACCAGGCAATCCTGAGTAAACTCGACCGCACGCGCGACGACGGCACCGAGCTCCCGGCCGAGGCGGGCGAGGCCGATCGCGCCGATCTTTCGGGCCGGAACCTGTTTTTTGGGTCGCTGCGTGGGGTTTGCCTGCGTGACGCGCGCCTCGCGGGGGCAAACCTCGAGATGGCGGACCTGTCCGGTTGTGATCTCACGGGCGCTGACCTCGAGGGCGCGAACCTGAAACGCACGAACCTCACGGGCGCGAAGCTCGGCGTCGTCCATCTCGCGGGGCAGGACCTCGAAATGACGATGCTCGACGAGGCCGACCTCTCCGGCGCGAGCCTCGAAGGCGCGCGCCTCGTGATGACCCAGCTCGAGCGGGCGGTCCTCGCCGGGACGAACCTCTCGCACGCGTTTCTGTGGGCCGCGAGCCTGCGTGGCGCGAACCTCGAAGGCGCGAAGATCGAGCGGACCACGTTCAAGACCGTCGATTTCGGCGGCATGGACCTCCGCAACCTGCGCCTCGCCGGCCTCTCCATGCACCGCTGCTCGTTCTTGAAATCGAACCTGCGGGGCATGAACCTCGCCGGCTGCGATTTCACACACGCCGATTTCACGGACGCCGATCTGTCGGGCGCGAAACTCACGAACGCCACGGCCACACAAGCCTGCTTCATGCGGACGCGGCTCGAAACGACCGACCTCTCGGGGATCTCGGCGAAAGGCGCGTTCTTCGGGGACGCGGCGGCCTCGGGGGCGCGGTTCACGGGCGGAAAGCTCCGGCACGCGACGTTCACCGGCGCCGAGGCCGGGTTTGCCCATTTCGGCGGCGCGGACCTGCGCGAGACGGTCTTGAAGCGAACCCGAGCGAAAGGCGCGATCTTCGGCGGGGCGAAGATCGCGTATGCGGACCTCTCGCACGCCGACGTCCGCGAGGCCGATTTCTCCATGGCGGACCTCTCGCACGCCAACCTGCACAATGTCCGGGACGCGGGCGCGCTCTTCGTGGGCACGAACGTGCTCGGCGTCCGCCGCACCGATGTCGACCGGCTCGAGGCCGAGGCCTACAGGCCCCCGCCGCGCGAAGGAACCTGAGGAGGACCCATGACGAACGTGGCGCGATTGCGTTTCGAGGAATCCGCGGACAAGGGCCTCTACCTCGGCCCGGCGACGGTCGCGACCGTGCTCCCCACGGAAATCGAGGTCAACCTGCCCCGAGGCGGCAAGGTCCACGCGCGCCTCGCCCTCGCGTACACGTACGAGCCCGTGCCCGGCGACGAGGTGCTCGTCATCGGCAACGAGGAGGGCCACTGGATCATCGGCGTCGTGTTTGGACGAGGCCCCTCCGTCCTGCATTTCCCGGCCGACGCCGAGCTACGCGCCGCGGGGTCTTTGCGGATCGCTGCGGATCGCGGGGTCGAGATCACCTCGCCCGAGGTCCTCGTGACCACGAAGAAGATCCGCATGATCGCCTCCGAGGTCGTCCACGCCTTCACCACGCTGCGCCAGCGCGTGACGGAGCTCCTCAGTGTGCAAGCGGGACAAACGCACACCGTCGTCGAGGGGACCATGCATTCGCAAGCGAAAAGCGCGACGATCCTGACGGAGGAGAAGGTCTCCATCAACGGCAAGGAAGTCCACCTCGGTTAGGAGACACGCTCATGCTTCCTGCATCGAACCGCGGCGTCGGGATGAATTTCGGGTTTCCGGACGTGTGCCTCACGCCCACCCCTGTCGGCCCCGTCCCCATTCCTTATCCGAACATCGCGATGAACGCGCAGGCCGCGGTGTTTTCGCCCATCGTCAAGGTCTCGGGCGTCCACGCGCTGAACCTCGGCTCGATGATCGCCATGACCTCCGGGGACGAGCCCGGCGTGGCGCACTGGACCGTGAAGGGACCGGGCAAATACATCATGGGCAATCCGATCGTTTTCGTCGATCGGATGCCCGCCATCAACCTCACCTGCCCGACGATGGGCAACACCGGAAACAACGCCCTCGGCGCAGTCGTCGTCCCGAGCGCCGTGAACGTGTTTTACACATATGCACATTCTCCCGCCGCGGCCTTGCCCCACGCCGTCTCCGCCGAGCGCGCCGCGGCCCTCGGGGACGTCGTCCTCGGGCGCGTGGGTGGCCCGCCGGTCTCGGCGACGAAACTCGACGAAACCATCGGGTACGTGCGTATCGCGGTCGTGACCACGGACATCGCGAGCCGTTTTCACGATGCGGCGCGCAGGCTCCTTGCCGAAGGCGCGCGGGCGCTCGTCCTCGATCTCACGGGATGCCCCGGCGGGGATCTCGATGCGCTCGTCGCGTGGGCGGCGAGTTTCCTCGATGCAGGCGCGGAGATCGTCCGGATCGAGGACGCCGAAGGGGACGAGCTCGTTCATCGCGCCGAGCTCCCGGCCGCATACACGATGCCTATGGTCGTGCTCGTCGACGCCGGCACGGCCTCGGCCGCGGAGATCCTCGCCGCGTGCTTGAAGGCCCATGGCCGCGCCCTCCTCCTCGGCCAGAAGACCCACGGAAAGGGCAGCGCGCAGCGCCTCGTCCCCGGCGAGGAAAGCGCCTTCGATTATCGCACCGCCGCGCGTTGCGCCGCGCCGGGCGGGGCCCCGATCGACGGGGTCGGCGTCGAGCCTGACGTCCTCTTGGAAGGCCCGAGCGGACCCGCGTGGCTCTCGGCCGCGTGCGAGGCCGCCCGCGCTCGTTTGTCCTGATTCAACCCTTTTTCTTGGGCGGCCCGAACCCGCCATAAAGCGTCTTGTTGACCGGCGGCTTCGTCGGCATCCGCGGCGGAGGCGGCTTCGGGATCGTGACCTTCGGCTCCGTCGGGAGGTCCGCCCACACGCTGGAATCCGGAGGAAGCGGAGTCCGGGGAGGCGGGGGCGGCGCGACTGACGCTTGTTTGACCGGCACGACGACTGGCTCCGGGCTCGGCGCGCGCGCGCTCGGCGGCGGGGGCGGCGGCTCCTCGGCCGGCTCCGAAAAATCGAGATGGGCCAGAGCGGCCCTGAAGGAGACCGTTCGTGTCGCTTCCTCGACGATCGGCACCGGGGCGGCGTCGACCGGGACCTTGGACCAGGGCGCTCCCGGAATGGGAATGCTCGGGGCCGAGGGCGTCAGCGACCTCGGCCCTTCCGAAAACGGAATCGCGGGCTTCAGAGGTTTGGCGCCCGGCGCATCCCCGTCGAGGGCGTACGTCCCCTCCAGCGGGCTTTCCTGGCGCCGCCTTTGCGGGAACGGCATGGCCTCGCGCGGGTCCGGCTCCGCGTCTCCGAGCACCGTCGTCGCGGCGCCTGCGCCTCGCTCCCACGTGTCCTTGCGGTCCGTGGTCTTGGCCAGGTCGTCGACCGTACCGATCATGGCCCGCTTCTTTGGCATCGGCGGCGGGGTCAGGAGGTGCGCGAGGGAGCGACCCTCCGTCTCGACGCCGCCCGCGATCCGCAGCGTCCCGAGGGCCCGCTCGTCGTCGAGGGGCACGACGACGCGACAAATGAGCGAGCAGCGGAGCGTGTCGGCGTCGATACGCAGGATGTCGGGGCGGAGCGGGAGCATACGCGCCGACTCGGGGTCGTCCGGGTCGAGGCCAAAAAGCGTCACGAGGCCACGCGCGGTGGGCAACCTCGACGAGAGGCGCGGGTGCTCCGGGTGCAGCCCTTCGAGCACGATCCATTCATTGCCCACGAGCGACTCGATCTGCTGATCCCGCGGCGCGGACTGAAAATACGCCCAATCGAAATCGGCCGGCAGGTCCGGCACCGGCTGCTCGAGCGCCATGGGCGAGAGGGAGCCGAGGAGCGATTTGCGCTGCGAGAGGCCGCGCGAGATCGGCCCGAAGCCAGCGACGAGGCTCCCATCCGTCGGATACACGACGTTCGGCGGGGCGGAGCCGGGCGCCTTGCCCGTCCCGTGCGGGTTCGGCCGGAACCCGATGCCGCCGAGGGCGCATTCGTACACGATGGGCATCTTCTGGAAGGGCTTGATTTCGGCGCCCTTGCGTTCGCCGTAGACGTGCAGCGTCTTGTCGAGCAGCGCGGGCCCGTGAAACACGGCGAGGCGCACGATTTGCCGCGTCACGGTCGTCCCCTCGGGGGCGCATGCGTGGCCCGTCAGGACGACGTCGACGCGCGGCAGGTAGGGCACGACGTCGCTCGTGGCGCGAATGCTGCGGGTCGGATTGTCGCGGTGGTGGGCCTCGGCGCGGAAGAGGTCCTCCGACGCGACGGGGGTCATCGGCGCGCCGGGGACGATCGTGAAGGCAGCCTTGAGCACGCATGTGACGTGAAGCTTGCCAGCGTGCCGAAATACCGTCGTGCCCCCTTTGGACGGGCCTACGGTCGTGATCGGGACGGGCCAGTGGGCAGCGAGGGCCATCGAGAGGATGGTATCACGACGCTGGCCGAACGCGCCGTTGGATTCCGGCCCTCGAACACGAGCGACTCGCCGGCCCGTGCCTCGCGAAGCGCGCGGGCGTTGTGCCCAGGCCACGTCGTCCGCTATCCTTCGCGCCCGCCGGCAGGACGCCGGCAAACCTACCCGGAAGAAGTCATGATCCATCTCCGCAAAGCTCTACCGTTCCTCGCCCTCGGCCTCGGGCTCGGGTGCGGTGGCGCATCGCAGACCGGGCAGGGCCCGACGGGCCCCGTCTCGACGCAGCAGCGCATCGTGAACATCAACCCCGTCGATCTCGGCGTTTGTTTCCAGCAGGCGCCCGCCCTGCCCGAGAAGATCAACGCCCAGGTGCTCACCGGCCTGCTCGTCGCGGCCCGGCCGCTCGTCATGGAATGCCTCGTCGACCCGAAGAGCCGCGGCCCCGCGGACGAGACGAGCCTCGCCCTGAAGACCACCCTCTCGGGCGGCAAGCTCGCGCACGCGATCACCGGCCAGAACATCACGCCTGGCGGCGAACAGTGCATCAAAGCCGCCGTCGACCGTTTCACCGCGACCGCCCCCGACTGGGCGGCGAAGTCCCAGACCCCGACGAGCGTCACCGCCGAGGTCCAATACAGCCACGTCGCCAGCGTCATGCCCTCCGTCAAGCTCGGCATCACCGAGGCCTCCGACGTGGCCGGCGCGATCCGGCTCGCGCAGGGCGGCTTCTGCGATTGTTACGCGCCCTGGAAGGACGCCGATCCCGCCGTGCTCAAGGCGCAGGTCAAGCTCACGCAGGCAGGCGCGCCGGCCGTCACGATCGAGCCCTCGACCGAACCGGCCGCGACCGAGGTCGCCGCGTGCCTCCAGCCGAAGGTCGCCGCGTTGCCGCTGAAGACCACCGCGAGTGAGCTCACGGCGCCCTACACGTTCATGTTCCTGAGCTCGGCGCGTGACGCCCTGTTCACGAATGCCCCGACCGTGCTCGGGTTTGCCCAGTACGAGGTCGTGCGCAACCAGCGCCTCGCCCGGTCCGTCATCGCCATGGGCGCGCGGACGGCGGCGGCCGAGGGGTACGACGCGCTCGTGCAGAAATACAAGAAAGACCCGACCAGCGTGACGCTGGAGCAACTCACGAATGGCTGCAAGGCGCTCACCGATGCCGACGACGGGTATGTCGCCGTGCTCGAGAAGCAGCTCGACCTCGAGCAGAAGGCCGTCGCGATGCTCGCCGATGCCGCCACGAAGGACGCGGTATGGACGCCCGTCAAGGACGCCACGCAGATCAACGTGGATCAGACGAAAAAAGACATCGAGATGGGCAAGAAATACAAGGCGGACGACCTCCAGGCCTGCCCCAAGATCAAGTAGGAGCCGGCGCGCCCCCCGGGGAGGACGGCCCGGACAACCGGAATTTCAACCGGAACGCCGTGGCATACGTCTCCACCGGGGGCGGCGTCACGCTCGCGTTCGTCGCGATGATGTGCGACGCCCACATTCGCTCGGCCACCCCACACGCGTCCTCGAGCTCGCGCCCCGAACGACCCTCGCTCGGGGCGGCGAGCGAACGAAGCTCCTCCGGCCCGAGGTGCTTGGCGTAATACCCGAGGATGGCCGCCCGCTCCTCGAGGTCCGGGAGCGGGAAATGGACGAAGAGGTTGAACCGGCTGAGCAGCGCCGGATCCAGATCGTCCTTTCGGTTCGTCGCGCCAACCACCATCACGTTGCTCGTATCGACGAGCCCCTGCATCTGGCGGAGCAGCACCGAGAGGATGCGCCGCGTCCCCTCGTGCATCGCCCGGTCGCGCGAGCCCGCGAAGGCGTCGATCTCGTCGAGGAAAACGATGCTCCGCGACAGCGCGCCGGCCCGGTCGAAGATCGCGTCGAGCCTTTTTTCCGACTCGCCGAACCATTTGCTCATGATGGACTCGACGGGCACGTACACCAGCGGGATCCCGCTCTGGCTCGCGATGACCCGCGCCATCGTCGTTTTGCCCGTGCCCGGGGGGCCCTCGAAGAGCACGGCGCGCGGTACGCTCGCGCCGGGGCGTGTTCGGGCCATCTCGCCCACGGCCATGAAGATCTCGGGGTGGACGAGCGGAAGCACGATGGTCTCGCGCACGTCGCGTTTCGTCCCCTCGTACCCGGCGATCCGATTTTCCGTGAAATCGGGGCTCGCCTCGAAGACCACGGCGCCGAGCTCGGCGAGCTTCTGCTTCGGAGAGCTTTGGCCCTGCGTATCCTCGCGGTGGAATGCATATTTCCGCAGTACATCGAGGATGCAGTTGATCTCCTCCTGCAGGAGAAGGGCCTCCTTCTCGAAGAGGACCGTCCCGTGCCCCTTCGCGTCGAAGCGGAACGTGACCTTCATCGGCGGCAGGAGCTCGGGCCCTTCGCCGGCCTTCCGTTTCTCGCCCATCCTGCGATCGAAGGGGCTGTGAGGGTCGGCGACGAGCGTCACGCCGAAATAACTGCGGCGAAACTCCGTGAAATACCGATAATATTGCGCGAGCACGTCGACAAACTGAAAAAACGCCTCCCGCGGCAAGCTCTGGAACGAGAGCTCCACCGTGATCGTGGATTTTTTGTAGTTGATCACGGGCAACCGCGCGTTCACGAGCTCGGGCCTCTCGGAGACGAGGCAAGCGACGGCGCCGGCGTCGAGCTGCTGCTTGATCTGGTCGTACGGGACGAGCTGCGGGGCAGGATCGGGCATCGGGGACTTCCTGCGGCGGGATGAAAGCGCCGGAGAGCCTGGCTGTCAAACGGTCAGCACGGTTCGAGGTCATTCCGGGAGCGGCATGGGCCTCCCGGAGACGACCCTCCGCTCGGGCCGGCAGAGAAGGATCGCGCACCAGGACTCGCAATCCCACGGGAGCCACCTGCGTTCGCCGCGCATGCATCCGCTCAAACACCTCGCGCACAAGGTCGGCTCGGCGCGCAGGGCGTTCGTCGCCTCTGACGTCGCCTCTCGCGCCTCGCTCCCCGCCGCGCGCGGCTCGAAGCGCTCCCCGGCGCGCGCCTCGCTCCCCGCGCAAACCCACATCGCTCCGATCACCCAGGCCAGCACGCATTTGTAGATTCTCATCGATCACCCCTCGATAGTTCATTGGGTCATCGAATGCGTCGTCAATGCGGGCGAGCCGAGCCGAGGGGGCCTCGATGGATGGCGGAGGGCCGACCTTCCCATCTCGCCCGATTTCCCGCCCAGCTCGGGAGGTCGCTGTGCCGTTCGTGATCACCCGAGCATCAAATGCACACAGCGCGAACGGTACGCGCCATGCTCGATCGCGTCAATGGGTCCGTCGCTCGTCTGCCGAGCGCTGCCCGAAGGAGTTGACCCGTTATGTGGACCAAAAGAGTGGCGCTTGTAGGGCTCGCGCTCGGCGCCGGGATCATGGGGAGCGCCTGCGCGGCGGAGGAAATCACGGACGACGCGCTCGATGCGGGCCTCGCCGCCACGGCCACGGCCACGGCCACGGAAGAAGAAGAGGCTCTCGACGCCGCGGAGGACGAGCTTTCCCTCCAGGACTTCGCGAGGCTCCCGCGTTGCGGTGGATTCGCGGGGATCCTGTGTCGCGACAACACCACGTGTGTCGATCTCCCGGGGGACGACTGCGATCCCGCGCGAGGCGGCGCGGATTGTATCGGCGTGTGTGTACGGCCGGATCCGAGGAGGCTCGGCTGCGCGAACCCGCTCCGGAGCTACGTCTCGCGGGACCCGAACCAGTGCGCGGTCCTTCGGTTCCGCTGCGCGGAGGGAGCCACGGCCTTCTTCGACCGATGCGGCTGCGGATGCTTGCAACGGCCGGGAAGGCCGCCGACGGCCGGACCCACGCGCTGCGGCGACAGCGTCTGCGGCCCCGGTACGTTCTGCTGCAATGAGAGCTGCGGCATCTGCGCGCCGCTCGGGGGCGCGTGTATCCAGATCGTCTGCGAGTGAGGAGAGAGAGGGAGCAAAAGCACCCCATCTCGCCGATCGTCATGGATCCGAGCTCAAGAAAGCTCGAACCACGTCGCGAGCCCGATGTTCGTGGCTCCGGATCCAGAAATCGACGTGTGGATCTTCGTTTCCTGGGCTCCAGAACCAAAAATCTCCGCGTCGATTTCTGGTTCTGGCCTCCTGGATCCAAGAACTTTTGCGTCGATCGACCGATCGTGAGCGCGGAAGACCCAAATCACCGCCCCCGGGTGCCTTTCCGGGTCATTCGTTGGCGGCGTCGTCCGCGGATTTGACCGACTTCGGCTTGGGGAAGAAACGATCGGCGGCGGCGCGGCTCATTTCGCCGATCAGGACGCCGTACGTCTTCGTCATGAGCCGGTCCCAGGCCTCCTCGGCCGCGTCGAGGCGGGTCTTGGCGAGGGCCTCCTCCGTGCGCGCCTTGCCGAGCATCTCGACGCCCGTCGTGAAGGCGACGACACCCACGTCGATGGCCTCGACGGTGGCCTTGCGAACCTCGTCGCTCGCGGGCAAGTTCTCCTCCATGCGCTTCTTCAGCTCGCCATAACGGGCGACCTCCTGGAGCAAAGTCGCGGCGGTATAATATCCGACGCCCTCCGGGAAGATGAGGGTATAGGGAGCCTTCTTGATGGCGTCGGCGCTGCGGCCCGCGAGCGCGGCGCGCCCATTCTGGGCGGCGTCGTCGAGGTCATCGTCGGCCGCGTCGCGGTCGGCGAGGGCGCCCTGCACGGCGTCGTTGGTGTCCTCCTGCGCGCGGCCGAGGGCGAGGATCTCATCCGTGGCGGCCTTGATGTTATCGGCGAGGGCCGCCCGCTTGGCGCGGCGCAGGCGTCGCTCGACATAACGCCCATAACGAACACGCTGGCGATAATAAGCGGAGGGAGGCGGAAGTCCCATGGTGGATGCTCCTCGTTGGGGTGGCGCGAGGGTACGGAATGTCCGCGTGGTTTGTCAAGCCCGGGAGCGGGGTGGAGGCATTGGTCTGGGAGGACGAACGGACACGCAACAAGAAGAGAGGGCAGGACAGACGTTGTCTATCCGAGCTGCCGCGCGAAGGAGACGGACACGGACGCAGGCGTCGGCGCCACTCGACCGGATCGATCGCCCGACGAGCGCCCGACTTCCGAGAAGACGGCGAGAGGCCAATCGAGGTGATCCCGCCGCCGCGCGGGGCGTGGTAGAGTCCGCGCCCCATGGCGCGTATCTACGAAGACAACTCACGCAGCATCGGGCGCACGCCCCTCGTCAAGATCAACCGCCTCTTTCTGAGCGCGGGGACCGTCGCGCGCGCGACAGTGCTCGCCAAGATCGAGGGACGGAACCCCGCCTACTCGGTCAAATGCCGCATCGGCGCCGCGATGGTGTGGGATGCCGAGGAGCGCGGCCTCCTCCGCCCGGGCATGTCGATCGTGGAGGCGACGAGCGGCAACACCGGCATCGCGCTCGCGTTCGCCGCGGCTTCGCGGGGCTACACGTGCGTGCTCACGATGCCCGAGACGATGAGCATGGAGCGGCGCAAGGTGCTCGTCGCGCTCGGCGCGCAGATCATCCTGACCCCGGGCCCGCTCGGCATGAAGGGCGCGATCGCCCGCGCCGAGGAGCTCGCCGCGACCTCGCCCGACAAGTACGTGCTCATGCGGCAGTTCGAGAACCCGGCGAACCCGAAGATCCACGAGACGACCACGGGCCCCGAGATCTGGGACGACACGGACGGCGCGATCGACGTCTTCGTGAGCGGCGTCGGCACGGGCGGCACGCTCACCGGCGTGTCGCGGTACATCAAGCACACGAAGGGCAAGAAGATCCTCACGGTCGCGGTGGAGCCCGTCCACTCCCCCGTCATTACGCAGACGATCGGGGGGCAGGAGGTCAAGCCCGCGCCCCACAAAATCCAGGGGATCGGCGCAGGGTTCGTCCCGCGAAACCTCGATCTGTCGCTCGTGGATCGCGTGGAGATGGTCACGAACGACGAGTCGATCGCGACGGCGCGGAGGCTCGCGCGCGAGGAGGGCATCCTGTGCGGCATCTCGTGCGGGGCGGCGATGGTCGCGGCGCTCCGGCTCGCGCATGACCCTGCGTTCGAGGGCAAGACGATCGTGACCGTGCTGCCCGACGCCGGCGAACGTTACCTCTCGACCGCGCTCTTCGAGGGCATGTTCGAGGCCGTCGAGAAGGCGACGGCGTCGACGTAAGGTCTCCGATGGCGGATCCGGAAAACGGCCTGGGGCTTGGGGCGAAGGACGCCGTAGGCGATCCGAAGCCCCAAATGTTGGACAAAGTCGTCGACGGGTTGATCGCGAGTTACGACCGCGACAAGCGCGGCCACTACATCGGCAAGAAGTACCTGCCCTCCCGCGAGGAGATCTTCGAGATCATCGAGCTCCTCTTCCAGGTCTTTTACCCTGGCTTTTACGGGCGTCAGGACCTCACGAAGGGCAACCTTCGCTACCACATCGTCACGCTCGTCTCGACGCTGCGCGAGAAGCTCGCCACGCAAATCGAGCAATGCCTCTGCTGGGCGGGCGAAACCGAGCGGGACGGCAAGGAGGACACGACCGACGGCGCCTGCGCCGAGCACGGCCGGCACATCGCCTGTCGCCTGCTCGGTCGCCTGCCCGAGATTCGTGATTCGTTGCTGCTCGACGTACAAGCGGCTTACGACGGTGATCCGGCTGCGGGGAGCCTCGACGAGATCCTCCTCTCGTATCCGGGCCTCCTCGCCGTCACCGTGCACCGCGTGGCGCACGAGCTTTATGTGATGGGCGTGCCGCTCATGCCACGCATCATGAGCGAGTGGGCCCATTCGAGGAGCGGCGCGGACATCCACCCCGGCGCGACCGTCGGCGAGAGTTTCTTCATCGACCACGCGACGGGCGTCGTTATCGGCGAGACGAGCCACATCGGCGGGCACGTGAAGGTCTACCAGGGCGTCACGCTCGGGGCCCTTTCACACCCCAAGGACGAACGAGGCCGCGTCATCCGTAACACGAAGCGGCATCCGACCGTCGAGGACTCCGTCACGCTTTACGCGAACGCGACGGTGCTCGGCGGCCAGACCGTGGTGGGAGAAGGCAGCGTGGTCGGCGGCTCGGTTTTCCTCACGCGAGGCATTCCGAAGCGCTCCCGCGTCGCCGTCAAACCCCCGGAGAAACGCGTGATCCCGGCCAGCAGCCAGCCCACTGACGAGGAGTATCCGGCCGATTTCGAGATCTGAGAGGGCGGGCGCGCGTACGTTGGCCTGGGGTTGCCATGTACGCGCGTGCGTCCAGGCCCAACACGCCCGAACGCGTGGCCTTTTTTATGTGCCGCGACGAAGCTGAGGCACCACCGATGTTGAAATCTTTCTCCGTTGAGAACTACCGGGCTTTCGCGGACGAGACGACGATCGAGTTGCGGCCGTTGACGCTCTTGTTCGGGTACAACAATGTCGGGAAAAGCGCGCTGATCCGGGCGCTTGCGCTCATCGCGGATTCGACGAGGTCGGATACGGCGACGCCGCTGGATCTCTACAGCAAGGCAGCGCGCGGTTGTACGTTCGCGGAGCTTTGCTCAAAGGTCACGGGCAGCAACACGATCGGGCTACGGCTCTGCTTCAGCCTTCCCAAGGGGGAGCTGCGAGCCGAGTACCACGTCACGCAGCCGGCCACGACATACGTACCGATCATCGACGAGCTTCGACTCTCAATTCATTCCCCCGACAGCAGCTCGATTTCATTTGTATTCGAGTGGCAGCCCGATGGCACTTATCAATGCCGCTCGACCGATACCATCCTGGGTGACGGACGAATCGAGTTCGGGGGCCTCCTGCTGTCGGATCAGACCTTCGTGGCACCCCTGATGCATCCCAACTTTCTTCCGGCGGTCCAGTGGTTGAATGATGCGCTGTTGGATTTCGGTCGTCGGTTTTACTGGCTCGGTTCGCTCCGGAACCATCCACCTCGTATCATCGAATTCAAAGGAACCGCGCCCAAGCTGATCGGATCGGACGGAGCTGGAATGGGCGAGTTCCTTGTACTCGACAAACTGAACAATGGTCCGTTGCTTGGCGAGGTCTCTCGCTGGTACGAGGACAACTTCAGGCGAAAGCTCGACGTGAAGCAGCTCTCCGAGGGCAGATTCTCACTCACTTTGGAACCGCTGACCATCGAGGGGGATCGTGCGGTGAACCTCGCGGATACAGGCGAGGGCATCGCACAGGTACTACCCGTGCTCGTGGCGGCGGCTGCGGCGCACCGTCGTGGGACTGGAGATCCGAGGATCCTCGCCATCGAGCAACCCGAGCTGCACCTGCACCCCGCGGTGCATGCCCCCCTGGCAAAGTACCTCTGCGATCTCGCTGCGTCGGACCAAGCCCCACGCATGCTCGTCGAGACGCACTCGGAGAACTTCCTGCTCGGCGTGCAGATCCAGATCGTAAAGCGTGAGATTTCGCCGGACGACGTGCTCGTCTACTGGGTGAAGCAGGACGAGGATGGCTCGAGCCGTGTGCAACGTATCACGTTCGATCCCGAGGGGTATCCCCTTGGTTTCCCCGAGAGCGTCTTCAATGAGGATCTGGAGCTCGCACGCCTGCTGCTCGATCTCCGGGAGCAGGCCAGCGCATGAGGGTCGTCGTCGAAGCCGAGCTCTTCCGTACCGATCACCTCGACGATGTGCATCACGCGAACCTGCTGGCGCTGTTCCACCTCGGCAAGATGGGTCCTCACACGATCGAGGTCGAACCGCGGAACGACCCGAGGTTCCGCGCATGGCTCGATGCGGAGGGCATCCGGACGCGTCAGATGTGCGAACTCGCCATTGAGCAAGCTCAGAAGCGCCTCGCACGTCGTCGCAAGCGGAAGATCCATGTTGCGCGCGTCGATCGTCCCTCGTGGCAGGACCTGCGGCTCCCGCTCGACGTCGCGCTACGTGTGCTCAAGCGTCCTCTCGTGCTGCTGCTGGAAAACACGAGGAACGATCGAAACTTCCTGGAGACGATCACTCGCCTCTTTCCAGGCTTCGATCTTCGCAAGCGGATCGAGCAGCGAGAGATCGACGTTCAAACGGCGGGCGGCAGCGACAACAAGATGTGGTTGGAGAATCGACATCGGACCCCCGAAGAGCTTGCGCGGCTCTGGGTGCTCTCGGATAGCGATTCGCGACGCCCATGGCGTGACGCCGGCAAGGAGATGTACCAGCATCTCAGCTCATCCGCGCGAGAGCTCTCTCAGGCGTGCGCCAAGCATCACGTCCCGCTCCACGTTCTCACGCGACGCTCCATCGAAAACTACCTGCCGCTCGCGCTGCTGTACGACTGGAGCTGCCTCCGCCAAGAGCAACGAAACACTCTCTACGACGCCTTCACGAAGCTCAGCCCCGCGCAGCGCCATCATTACAAGGTGAAGGACGGCTTCGCTCAGGATCGGAAGGACGCAGCGCATGCCCAGAAGGTCGGCGACCTTTACGAGGGTGTACCTGAAGAGGTAATGACGGCGCTCGACAGGGGCTTCGGCGACAAGATTGCCGAGCTGTTCACGGGTACGCCCATCTTCATCCAAGAGACTTGGCTCGAGAAGGACAGCCAGCGCGAAGAAGCGATTCGCATCGTCGAGTCCATCCTGGAGCACCTATGACCGTCCGCCCGCCCGCGTACCAAAGCGAACCGCAGATCCAGTTCCTGTACCAGCTCGTGCGCGAGATCGGGGACGGACACCTCCAGCTCCCGCGGTTCCAGCGTCCGTTCCTCTGGACGGAGGATCAACAGCTCGAGCTCTTCCGCAGCATCCGCATGGGCACGCCCATCGGGAGCATCATGGTTTGGCGGACGAACCTTACGGACGTGCGCGCCTACGACAAGCTCGGGCCGTACACGCTGAAGCCTGCTTCCGGACCCATCCGCTCGTACATCATCGACGGTCACCAACGCCTCGCGACGCTGTTCGGCGCGCTGCACGTGCCCGTGAATGACGAGGACCTGCCTGAGCGGATCGCGTACTTCGATCTCGAGAGCGATGACTTCCTCTTTGCGCAGCGCGAGGAGCCGACAAAGCCGATGTGGCTGCCGCTGCGTTACGTACTCGACTTCCCGAGCCTTTTACCGTTCCAGCGCAGCTTCGGAGGCCAGCCCGACGAGAAGGATCTCGTGCGACGAACCGACATCATCGTGACGGCATTCAGCTCGTACAAGATCCCGGTGTTGCCTGTCGCGACGAACGACATCGATCACATCACGAAGACGTTCCAGCGGATCAACAGCCAGGGGACGGTGATGAGCGAAGTGCACATGGTGGCTGCACTCACTTGGAGCGAAACGTTCGATCTGAACGAGCGGATCGCGGCGTGGAAGGAGGAGCATCTCGCGCCGCTCGGGTACGGGGAGCTCGATGACGACGTGGTGTTGCATGCGTGCAAGGCGGCGCTTGGGTTCGATGTGTACGATGGGAATGTCGACAAGGTGAGCAACACACTTCGGGAGAAACCGGAGGCTATTGATGAGGCGGGGAAATCGCTGGTGAAGGCTATGCAGTTCCTCAGGGACGAGTGCCGAATTCTCTCGCCCAAGGTATTGCCATACCCCTCACACATCGTGCCGCTTGCCGAAGCAATTCGACGTGTCCAAACCCAGAGGCAGAACAACGACGCAGGCACACTCAGACGCTGGTTTTGGCTGCTCGCCTATACGGGGACTCGGGCAGGAATTCCCAAGCTCCTAGCCGCACTTGAAGAAATGTACGACCACCCTAACGGTGTCCAGCACATCATCGTCAGGGAACCGCGGCCAATGCCAGTACGATTCGACTTCCGCAACGCTCGTTGCAAGGTGTTCGCTTTGCGCCTTGCAGAACGCATGCACCGAGGTGACGAACTGCTAGCTCGTGAGGGTGCGCAAGCGATGGCTTTTCTCTTCCTCGACCGATGGTCTATGTCATCGGAGCGCTTCGTTAGCCACGCCAATCGTATACTCGTCGCGTCGAACGACGCCCAATTCACGCGAAAAAAGATCCACCGGGCCATAGCAGCAATGACCGAAGGGAAGACGACGGAGCAGGACCGTGATCTCCTTGATGACCATCTCATTCCATATTTTGAGAGCCCCTCCCCAGTAAACCGTGACTTCTTCGATATCTTAATCGAACAACGCGCCGCGGAGATCGACCGTGTAGAGGTAAATTTTTTTGCTCATTCACTTGTACCCTGATACATGACCGAAACCCACCAGACCTTTTGCCGCATCTGCGAGGTCCTCTGCGGCCTCGAGGCCGACGTCGAAGACGGCCGTGTCGTCGCGCTCCGGCCCGACGCTCGCCACGTCGCCACCGAGGGGTTTGCTTGCCCCAAGGGCCTCAAACAACACCGCATGTATGCCTCGCCCGACCGCGTGCAGCGCCCCCTCGCGCGGCGCGGCGCGACCTTCGAGCCCGCCTCCTGGGACGCGGCCCTCGCCGACATCGGCGCCCGCGTGCGCCGGATCCACGAGGAACACGGCCCCGATGCCATCGCCATGTACGTCGGCACGGCGGCGGGTTTCTCCGTGCTCCACCCGATCTTCGCCCAGGGCTTCATGCAGGGCCTCGGCTCGCGCAGCATGTACGCCTCGGCGTCGCAGGACTGTAGCAACAAGTTCGCCGTCGCCCGCGAGATGTATGGCTTCCCCTTCACCCAGCCATTCCCCGATCTCGATCATACGCGGTGCCTCATCGTCGTCGGCGCGAACCCCGTCGTGTCGAAATGGAGCTTTCTCCAGGTGCCGAACCCGGCGCGGGCGCTCAAAGACATCGAGGCGCGCGGCGGAAAACTCTTCGTCGTGGATCCGCGCCGCACCGAAAGCGCCAAGGTCGCCGGGAGACATGTCTTCATCCGGCCCGATACGGACGTGTTTTTTTTCTTGTCGTTCCTGCGCGAGCTCGCGCATGTGGGCGGCATCGACAGGGCCCGCGCCGCCCATTTCATGAAAGGGCTCGACGAGGTGCTCGCGATCGCCGAGCCCTGGACGCCCGAACGCACGGCGCGCGTCACGCTCGTCGAGCCGGACGTCCTCCGCGCGATGGTGACCACGTATCGGGACGCCGGGCGCGCGGCGGTGTACGTGTCGACCGGCGTGAACATGGGCCGCAATGGCTCGCTCGCGTTCTGGCTCTCGGAGTGCATCAACGCCGCCTCGGGAAACCTCGATCGCCGGGGCGGCACGCTCGTCGGCCGCGGGATCTTCGATTTCGCCGCGTTCGGCAAACGCACCGGCACGCTCCTCCGGAACGACCGATCCCGCGTCGGTGATTTTCGTTCGGTCAACGACGCATTCCCGGGGGGCCTGCTCGCCGACGAGATCCTCACAGAGGGCCCCGGCAAGGTCCGCGCGCTCTTCGTGACCGGGGGAAACCCGCTCATCACGATGCCGGGCTCGGCGCGGCTCCGGCAAGCATTCGAAAAGCTCGATCTGCTCGTCACGGTGGATCTCTTCGTGAACGAGACGGGCTCGCTCGCGCACTGGGTCCTTCCCGCGACGTCGCCGCTCGAGCGCGCCGATTTGCCGTTCATTTTCCCGCTCCTCCTCGGCCTCCAGCGCCGCCCCTACCTCCAGGCCACCCGGCCCGTCGTGCGGCAGGACGGCGAGCAACGCGACGAGGCCACGATCTATCTCGACCTCTGCCGCGCCGCGGGCAAACCCCTCTTTGGCTCGTCCCTCGCGCAACGCGCGCTCGAGCTGCTCACCGCGATCCAGTCGAGGTTCCATCCGGACGAACCACGATCGATCCCGCAGGAGCTCTTGCTCTCGGCGATGCTCCTCGCGACCGGCAACGGGACCTTCGGCCGCCTCGCGAAGAACACGCACGGCGTCCTGCGTGCGCCGCATGAAGAGGGCGATTTCCTGGGCAAACGTGTCGTGACCGGGGACGGCAAGGTCGACCTCGCGCCGGCCGTGCTCGTCGCCGCCGCGAAAAAACTCGAGGCCGATCACGAGGCCGAGCTCGCGCGCGCCGGTAAACTCAAGCTCATCACGCGGCGGCGCGTCACCACGCACAACTCGTGGACCCACAACCTCGAGGACTTCGCCGAGCCGGACGGCGGGACGAACCACCTCTACATCCACCCCGAGGACGCGGCGCGGATCGGGCTTTCGGAGGGCGATCTCGCGGATGTGTCGACGGACGTGGCCACCGTGCGTGTCCCGGTGCGAACGCTCTCCGACCTCATGCCGGGGACCGTCGCGTTGCCGCACGGCTGGGGCCATCAGCACGCCGTGGGCCTCTCGGTCGCGCGGAAGACGCGGGGCGTGAACGTGAATTTGCTCGCGGCCGATGGGCCCGAGAGGCTCGAGCGGGTCTCGGGCATGGCGCAACTCACGGGGTTCGTCGTGGAGGTCAAACCCGCGCGAGGGCCGAAAAACGACGGGAGCTGGTCGGGTTTGCCCGAGGAGCCGACATGAGCAAAAGCGAGAATCGAACGAAGGACTTCGCGATCGTGACGCTCGTGTACGTCGCGGGCGCCGTCGTGGGGTGGCTCGTCTATCGCGCGCTTTTGCCGGGGCATTCGGCGGTCGTGGCGTTCGCCGCGGCGGACGCGGCGGCGACGGCGGTCGTCTTCGTGGGGAGCGTGCTCTGCAACAATTCGAGCCTGTACGATCCTTACTGGAGCGTCGCGCCGATGGTGATCGCGCCGGCGATCGCGTTTTCCCCGGACGCCGCGGGCGCGCCCGTCCTGCGCCGGATCGTGGTCACGGCGCTCGTGCTCGCGTGGGGCGCGCGTCTCACGTGGAACTGGGCGCGCGGATGGCATGGGCTCGGGCACGAGGATTTTCGTTACGTGGATCTGCGGGCCACGATGGGGCGCGCCTACTGGCTCGTGAGTTTCCTCGGGCTGCACTTCATGCCCACGGTCTCCGTTTTCCTCGGCTGTTTGTCCCTCTTCCCGGCCCTCGCCTCGGGGACGCGCCCGCTCTCGTGGCTCGACGCGGCGGGCTTCGTGGTGACGTCCTCGGCCATCGCCCTGGAGACACGCGCCGACGCCGAGCTTCGTGCCTTCCGCCTCGGCAATCATGTGCCAGGGAAAACCCTCGATACGGGCGTGTGGGCCTATTGCCGCCACCCGAACTACCTCGGCGAGATCGGCTTCTGGTGGGGGCTTTTCCTGTTTGCCCTC
>JANMGF010001098.1:0-6022 GCA_031374535.1 Polyangium sp. (in: bacteria) | reverse complement strand
TGGAAAGGCACTTGCACGCCGCGCGGTCGGCCTTCCGAGGCCAGGGCGGGGCCTCCGCGCGCCGCGTGAGAAAAGGACCAAGGCTCTGGCAACCCCGTTTCCCGATGGGAAGAGGCGTCCTGGCCCATTTCTCCGAATTCCCTTTTGATCTGGCACGAGCTCTTGCAGCGGGGGTTCGCCGGCATCCGGGACCGACACGCGCGGAGCCGCATCTATGCGCGGTGCTGCCAGATGAATGGCGAGTTCGAAGCCGGCCTCGCGGTGATCGAAAGGCTCATCGCCGAGTGCGAGCAGGAGCCCGCGGATCCATCGCTCGCGGACCCGCATGCCTTTTACGAATACGAGCTCGAGAAGCACCGCAAGATACGAGACGAGCTCAAGGCCGGTATCCGAAGGTGAGCGGCGCACATGGCTCCCGCTCCCGTCACCCCCTCTTCGCCTTCACCGCCGACGCGTGGCCTTCCGAGCCCCGCTGACCCGCACTTCTCCCCCGAGTTTGTCCTTCGCCATGGCCAGCGCGCCACGCACGCCGACCAGCGCATCCGTCACCACCACGACCGGGATCGATTCCATCAGCCCCGCGAAGCGTCCCTTCTTGCGGAACCCCTCCAAAAACAGCTCCCGACGCCCGAGCACGATGTGCTTCGCGATGTTGCCCGCCACGAACACCCCGCCGAGCGCGAGCTGCTTCAGCGCCAGATTTCCCGCCTCTGCGCCATAAATCGACGCGAAGAGGTCCACCGCTTTCGCCGCCGGGCGGGACGCGCCGGACAAACCAAGCTCCGCGATCGTGGCATTCCGATCGCCCTCCTGAAGCCGCCGCTCCATCGCCTTCGTCTCGCGCCCGCCCCGCGCCACGAAGAAATCGTAAAGCGCACCGAGGCCATTGCCGGAGAGCACCCGCTCGTAACTCACGTGATCCGGGAATCGGCTCGACAGGAACTCGAAAAGCTCGATCTCGATCGGCGTCCGCGCCGCGAAATCCGTGTGCCCTCCCTCGGTCGGCACCACGAGGTGCTTCGCCCCGTCCCACACGAGCAGCGCCTCCCCGAGCCCCGTCCCCGCCGCGATCACGGCCATGTGGTTGCCCTTCGGCTTCGCCCGCTTGCCGTCGAGCGCCACCGCCACGTCGGCCGGCAGGTGCAAGCACCCGCGCGCCGCGACCGCCAGATCGTTCACGAGCACGACCTCCCCGATCGACAAGCTCCGCGCGAGCTTCACCTCGTCGAGCTTCCACCGCAGGTTCGTCACCGTCGCGACCCGATCCCGGATCGGGCCCGCCACGCCGAGAACAGCGATCGGCGGGTGCGGATGCGCCGCGCTCGAAAGGAAGGTCCGCGCGATCTCCTCGAACGTCTCGTACTCACGGCTCGGCAAGACGGCTTCGAGCAGCAACTTCTTGCCGAGCCCGTCGTAGAGCGAGAGCCGCGTCCGGGTGCCCCCGATGTCGCCGACGAGGATGGAACCCTGCCCAACACGCTTCTTCATGACGACCTTCCGTCCGCGTACGAAGATCCGTTCCGGAAAGCAAGCCCCGCGATCGCGTTCATCCCGCGGGGTACGCGTCTCGATCGAGGAGCCACACGATCCGGCCCCGCGCTCGCCCGAGCACCCGCGCCGGCACCACGTCCTCCGGTCCGTCCGACCACGCCGCCGCGATCGGCCCCTGCTTCTGCGCGCCTCGCGCCAGGAAAAGGACGGTCTTCGCCTCGCGTAACACCGGCGCCGTGAGCGTGAGCCGCGCCTCGAGGCCCTTCGAAGGTTGCGCCGGGATCGCCGCGACGAGCCGATCGTCGATCGCCGTCGACCCCATCCCCGGGAAAAGCGACGCCGTATGCCCGTCGTCACCCACGCCCAGGGTGATCACGTCGAACCGGGCCGCGCCCGCGACGCCGAACGTACGCCGCAGTAGCTTTTCGTACCGCGCCGCGGCCGCCTCGAGGTCCGGATCCTCGGCTTCCATCCGGTGCACGCGCGCCTCCGCCCGATCGAGCCCGAGATCCACGCGCGCCGCCCGGAAGTTCGACCGCGGCGAGCCTGGATCCCCCGCGCGCTCGTCCACCCAGAACCAGTCGATCCGATCGAGCGGCAACGCCATCTGCGCGAGCTTCTGGTACACGGGCCCCGGCGTCGATCCGCCCGAGAGCGCGACGCGCGCCGTCCCTCGCTCCCGCACCGCCTCGTCGATCGCCCGCGCCACGATCTCGGCCCCGAGCGCCGCGTGTTCGGCCGCGTCCCCCGCGACCAGCACCTCGAAGGGCGCCGTGGAAACGTCGCTCATCGTTCGCTCCACTGCGCCGCGAGGACGATCGACTCCCGGAGGACACGATCCCCTTCCATCGCGTCGAGCGCCTTCACCAGCACCCACGCCTCGTCCCGGTGCCCGAGCGCATGCTCGTGAGACCCGACGCGCGCGCCCCGTCGCGTCCAGCCGACCTGCTTGAGGTTCTCGCGATCCCGCACGCACGCGAGCGAGAGCGGCTTTCCCTCGAGCGACGTCTCGATCCACACGCCCGTGATTTGCCCCGGCGAAAGCCCCTCCCGCACATCGTCGCGCAGCGTGATCCGCACCGGCTCGCCGCGCCGATCCCGCGCGTGATCCCGCGCCGGAAACGACCATCCGAGCCGCGATCCGAGCCAGCCGAGGAGCAGCGCCGCAGGTTCGGTCGCGCTGCCCGGCGTGCGCGCCACGGTGATCTCGCGGATCGTCCCCAGCGCGGCAAGCGCGTCATCGAAGAAACGCGACACGAGCTCGCGCCACGAGTACGTCCGCACGAACTGGCGATCGCCGATCGGGACCCCGGCCGTCCGGGCGATCTCCGCGATCCGCGCGGGGCTCGTGTGCGCCGAGTCGACGACGACCCGATGGGCCCGCGGCAAGAGCGATGGCAAAAGCGCACGCGGCGCTCCACGGCCGACCTCCACGACGACGGGCACCTCCGGCAGCGCCAGCGCCGTCACCACCGAACCTGCGCGCTCGCACGCCATCGCGCCGAACGTCATCTCGATCCAGTCGTGGCAGATGGGCGTCGTCCCGCCGTCGAGCCGGCACGCCGCGCGCACGTCGTAGCTCACTTCCCACGGCGCCAATCGACCGTCGGTCGAGAGCAAAAACGCGCGCCCCGGATGCGTGTCCACGAGCGCGTCCGTCGTCTCGCGCGCGTGCTCCATCTCGGACGAGGCCACGACGATCGCGAAGCTCATCGTCGACGAGCGCACCTTCGTCATCGGCGCGCCCGACTGCTCGTCCGGCGACGACCAGAACGACGCGAGCTCCCCTTCGATGCGCGAGAGCGCCTCGCCCACCGGGAGCGCCGTCACGGCTTCCTCCACGTGTCACCCGGCACGAGCAGTCGATCCGCCTCCGCAGGCCCCCAGCTCCCCGACTCGTACCTCGCGACGGGCGCCTCCTCCGTGCGCCACCCCGCGAGGATCGGATCGATGAACCCCCACTGCGCCTCGACCTCGTCGGCGCGCGTGAAGAGCGTCGCGTCTCCCCGCATCGTGTCGAGGATGAGCCGCTCGTAAGCCTCCGGCGTGCTCGATCCGAAGGCCGTGCCGTAGCGGAAATCCATCGCCACGTTCCGCATGCTCATGCCGCCGCCCGGCACCTTCGTCGCGAACCGCAGCGCGATCCCTTCGTCCGGCTGGATCCGCACGACGAGCACGTTCGGCTCGTCCTCGCCGCCCGGGGCCTCTCGGAACAGCCGGTGCGGGAGCTTCTTGAAGTGCAGCGCCACCTCGGCGCAACGCTTCGCGAGCCGCTTGCCCGAGCGCAGGTAAAACGGCACGCCGCCCCATCGGAAGCTGTCGATCCGCAGCGACATCGCGACGAACGTCTCGGTCGTCGAGTGAGGGTTCACGTCGGGCTCTTCGCGGTACCCCGGCACCTTGTCTCCGCGCACCGTGCCCGTCGCGTACTGGGCCCGCACGGTCTTGTCGAGCACCTCGCGCCCGCGGATCGGCCGGAGCGCGCGCAGCACCTTCACCTTCTCGTCGCGCACCGCGTCCGCGTCCCACGACGACGGCGGCTCCATCGTGACCATCGTGAGCAGCTGCAACGCGTGGTTCTGCACGATGTCGCGCGTGATCCCGGTCTGATCGTAGAACTTGCCGCGCCCCTCGACCCCGAGCTCCTCGGCCACCGTGATCTGCACGTGGCTCACGTGTTGCCGCGACCAGAGCGGCTCGAAGATCGTGTTGCCGAAGCGGAAGACGAGCAGGTTCTGCACCGTCTCCTTGCCGAGGTAGTGATCGATCCGGTAGATCTGCCGCTCGTCGAGGCACGACAAGAGCTCGCGGTTCAGCGCGCGCGCGCTCGCGAGATCCTCGCCGAAGGGCTTCTCCACGACGACACGCTGGTAACTCGCCTCCGGCGCGTCCGAGGGAGGAACGACGAGCTTCGCGTCGCAGAGACCCCGCACGATCGAGGGCACCTCGCTCGGCGCGACCGCGAGATAAAACACCCGGTTTTGCCCCGTCCCCCGCTCGACTTCGAGCCGCCCGAGCTCCGCCCCGAGCCGCGCGTACGTGGCGGGATCACTGAAGTCTCCCTGGACGTACGCCATGCCCTTCTCGAGCTCGCTCCACGTCGCCTCGTCGAGCGGCTTTCGGCGCGAGAACTTCCCCACCGCCTCGCGCATCTCGCGCGAAAAATCCGGCTTCGGACGCCGCGCGACGCCCACGAGCGCGAACCCGCCCGGCAGGAGGCGGCTCAGCGCGAGGTTGTAGATCGCGGGCAGGAGTTTTCTGCGCGTCAGATCCCCCGACGCTCCGAAAATCACGAGCGCCGCGGGCCGCACCGCGCGTTCGTCCGGCATGCCCTCGCGGAGCGGGTTTGCCTCGCCGCTCGTGACGCTCTCCGAAACCGACATGCGTTCCTCCCTCGCAGGACTCATGACCTCGGGAGGCAGGGTATCAGAGCCAAGCTCGGGTCGGCGCGCCGCAGTTTGGTTGATATCTTTGCGGTCGGCGCGCCGCTGGCTACCCTCTCGGCACGTATGGCAGACGCAAGCCTTCCGCGCGTCCGAGTCCCTCACCCGCACGTGCGTTGCGACGCGAGGATCCTCGCCGGCAGCCCCCACGTCGAGGGATCACGCGTGCCCGTGCGGCGCCTCTGGGTCTGGCACCGCGGGGGAGCTTCGGTCGAGACCCTGCTGCGCCGCTACCCGAACCTCGGCCCGGCGCGTATCCTCGACGCGCTCTCCTTCGCGTACGACAACCAGGACGTCATCGACGCCGACCTCGCGCGCGAGCAAGCGCTCTTCGAGAAACAAGGCGGCCCCAGCGTCGGCGCCCGCCCCCTCGCGCAGCTCCCGCTCCCCTTCGACGAGCTTTCCGACAGCGCTTCGCCCGAGGCGTCCGCGTCTCCCTCGGCGACGTTCGTCCTTACCGCACCCTCGAAGCCCGCGGCGGCCGTGACCAAGCCCATCCGCAAGCGCTAACACCCCCTCGACGACCGAACGTCTTTACAGCCTCCCGAGACTAGGGCAAAAGGGCGCCGTGGTGGGAGGGATCGACGCGGGGCGTCCGGGCAACGTTTCGCCCGGAAGGTCCGCTCGCGGGCCTCGTCATCGTCGGTAGAAGGCGGCACGGCGCAAGGCGCCCCCGCAACAGAGAGGCGCCCACCCGGGTGCCGGAGGGTTTCTCAGATGAGCTTCAATCGTTGGAAGTTGTTCTCCATGCCGATCGTCGTGCTCGGCATCGGCTCGCCCCTGCTCGCGAACTGCGGCGGCAAGATCCCCGGGATGGACGGCGTCGAGGTGCCCGATGCCGTGACGGAGGGCATGGAGGCCGCGAAGGGCTGCGACGAGTTCAAGACCGGCGATTTCGGCTCGATCGCGATGAAGGGCGACGCGAAGGTCCAGGGCAAGATCAAGTCGTTCTTGCAGGTCTCGTACGACGTGAACAAGACCGTCGTCGACTTCGAGAAGGGCCTCATCACCTCCTGCGGCGCGCTCGAACCTTCCTCGGAATTTTCGGCCGACGGTTCTGAAGAGATTCGGCCCCGCACGAGTTGCTG
>JANMGF010001080.1:0-1207 GCA_031374535.1 Polyangium sp. (in: bacteria) | reverse complement strand
CGACCCTCTTCCACACGCGTATCTCCCCGCTCCTGCACCTCTACCGCCTGCTGCCCGCGCGTATCGTGCGCGAGGCCGTCGATTCACCCATTCCCATGGGAAGCAAGGAGGGGTTCGTCCGGCAGATCCTCGGCTGGCGGGAGTTCGTCCGGCACGTCCATCACGAGACGGATGGTTTTCGGGTGTTGCCTGGGCCGGAGAATCGCGCCCCCGTCGACATCGAAGCCCCCGCCGCGCCCGACGAGCTCGGCGCGAACGTGCCCTTGCCGGCGTGTTTCTGGGAAGGAGGCCCGCGCTCGGGGCTCTCTTGCCTGGATCGGGTGATAGGCGACGTGTGGCGCGAGGGATACAGCCATCACATCACGCGGCTCATGATTCTTTCGAATATCGCGACGCTGCTCGGCCTCTCGCCGCGCGAGCTCACGGACTGGTTCTGGGTCGCCTACACGGACGCCTACGACTGGGTCGTCGAGCCCAACGTCCTCGGCATGGGGACGTTCGCCGCGGGGGACATCATGACCACGAAGCCGTATGTCTCCGGCGCGGCGTACGTCGATCGAATGAGCGATTATTGCGACGCGTGCGCCTTCGATCCGAAGAAGACCTGCCCGCTCACCGCGCTTTACTGGGATTTCCTGGCGCGGAACGAGCCGACCCTCCAGAAAAACCCCCGCATGTTGGTCCCGCTGAAGGCGCTCGCCCGCAGGCCGAGCGCGCGGAGGGAGGAGGATCGACGCGTGCGCGAGGTCGTGCTCGCGACGCTCGCGCAGGGAGAGGTGCTCACGCCGGCCAGGCTCGCGCCGGGGGGATGATCAGGCTTCGCGACGCGGAGCGCGATGCCGCCGGCCGGTCCTCGCACCGCACCACCCTCGCGCTCTCGGTGGTCGGCTCGAACGGGCGCGGGCATTGGAGGTCTGCCTGTCGGGTGGCGAGAAGTCAGACGCGGGGCACCCCAGTGCATGACGGGTGCCCCGCGCGGTTCAGGTCACTTTTTCGGAGGCTGCTGCTTCGGGTCCGACGGCTGGGCCTCTGGCGGCGGGGGCACGTTGGGGCGCCCCTGTTCGAGCCGGTTGTCGCGGTCGTCCCTGTACGCAGGGTTGTTGGGGTTCTTCACGTCCGAACGCTGATCGTTGGGGCTAGGCTGCTTGTTCGACATGGATCGAGTGTCCTCTTCCTGATGCAAACGCACCGCTGCGGTGCGTGCGGC
>JANMGF010001057.1:0-8126 GCA_031374535.1 Polyangium sp. (in: bacteria) | reverse complement strand
CCAAGGGCCGCGCGGGGCCCCCCGCGAACGAAAGATCAGGACTCGGACGAGGGGATGGCGAGGACCTGATCGATGGGCTTCGTGACGCAGCCGTAGGCCTCGGCCGCGGCGAGCAGGCCCGCGTTGTGCGGCAGGTTGATCAGGAAGGCGCGCGCATAGGGCGTACCCTCGAGGCCCTTCAAGCGTCGCTCGAGGTGCGGGACGGCGCGCTCGATGGCGTCGCGGGCGCTCTTCAAGTCGCCGATGTCGACGTGCGCGTCATGCAAGGTCAGATAGATCGATGCCTCGTTGAGCAGACTCGGGGCGCCGGACTCGACGAGGCGCGCAGCCTCACGAGCGAGCTCGATCGCCTGGTCGGAGTTGCCGAAACGGCGCTCGGCCTCGGCCCAGAAGCCGAGGGCGACGGGCAGGACGTCGCGGTTCTGCGAGGAGCGGTAGGCCTCGGTCGCCGTCTTGAGCAGGGCGCGCGCGCGTGGGATGTGGCCGGCGCCGTCCGTGCGCAGGAGCTCGCAGCCGCGGTAGAAGAGCGTGCCGAGCGTGACGCGATCCTTGCCGATCCAGGCGACGGTCGCGGCCTCGTCGGCGCTCGCGCGGGGCTCGATGAGCGCGCCGTCGAGGCGGCTCTCGGTGCCGAACGTCGCGGCCCAGCAGAGCAGGTTCATCTGCGCGTTGCGCACCGTGCCGGGGCTGCCGATCGCGGAGGCCTTCGCGAGGCCCGCTTCGAGCTGGAGCAACGCTTCGGAGCGCGCGCCGATCGTGGTCAGCGCGAAGCCGACGTTCGTGATGAGCATGGCCTCGCGCTCTTCCAGGCCTGCGCTCGTGGCGGCGCGCGCCGCGTTGCGAGGGGCCTCGAGCGCCGCGCCGAGCTGCCCTTGCGTTTGCCGCACGACCGCGAGGGCCTGCCACGCGTCGACGGCGGCCCAGTCGATGGAGCGATGCTCGGTGAGGTGGAGCAGGACGCGTGTCTCGCGTTCGGCGAGGGCGAGCTGGCCCGCGTAAGCGTAGAGGTTCGCCAGCGACGCCGAACAACGCGCCTCTTCCTCGACGAGCCCAAGGGCCGCGGCGCGGTCGCGGATCTGGATGAGGCGCGACTCGACGTCGAAGCCCGCGCCGAGCACGTAGTCGTACCGGACGCGCGCGCCGAGGGAGCGGATCTCGCTCTCCTCGTCGAAGATGTTCTCGGCCATCGCGTCGATGGCCTCCTTGCGCTCGGAGGACTTCGCGTCGAGGCGGCTGTGGGCCTCGTCGAGCAGGACCGCGCGGCCGAACGCGGTGGGTTTGTCCGTGGCGAACATGAGCGCACGTTCAGCCATTTTCACGGCTTCCCCGAGCGAATTCGTGGCGAGCGCGCGCCTCGCGGCGGTCTCCCAGTGGACGGCAGCCTTCTCTTGCTGGGCGCCGAGATCGAAGTGCTGGGCGACGGTCGCGGCGTCTTCGCCCATGCCAGCGAGCCACTCGGCGGCGGCGGCGTGGATCTGCTTGCGGAGCTCCTCGCTGGCCGAGGCGTAGGCGACGTCGCGGACGAGGGCGTGCTTGAAGAGGAACTCACGCGTGCCGGCGAAGCGGCTCGCGCCGTGCTCGACGAGGAGCTCCGCGGCGATGAGCTTCTTCAAGGCGCCGTCCGCGTCGGCGACCCCGACCGCGCTGATGCCGGAGTCCCAGACGCTGAGGCCGAGGACACTCATGCGGACGACGGCTTCACGGGTCCCGTCATCGAGCGCGTCGAGGCTGACCTGGATGGCGGCCTCGATGGTCGCAGCCGTGGTGACGTCCTTGCCCGCGGCGATGACGCGCGCGAGCTCCTCGGCGAAGAGCGGCGAGCCCGCGGCTTGCTCGGCGACGCGGTTCAGGACGGCGTCGTCCGCGCCTTCGCCGATGATGGCGCGGGCGATCTCGCGCGTGGCCTTCTTCGACATCGGGCGGAGATCGATCCGCACGTGATCCCGACCGACGAAGCGCTGGCCTTGATCACGCCAGAAGGACGGTCGCATGACCATCATCACGAAGAGCGGCAGGTTCGTGGCGCGACCGAGCAGGTGCTCGATCCAGGAGATGCTTTCGGGATCGGACCACTGCGCGTCCTCGAAGAGCAGGACGCACGAGCCGGCCGAGGCGGCGCCGAGGGCGAGCTCGGTCATCGAGAGGTAGAGCGAGTCGCGGGCGCCGCGCGGATCGAGGCCGTCGTCGAAGGGCTGGTTGGCGAGCAAGCGCGAGAGCAGGGTGCTGTCGCCGCTCCGGAGCTTGCGGACGCGGAGGGCCTGCTCGACTTGCTCGAGGCTCGCGCCTTTCGGCAGGCCGAGCAGCGCGCGGAGGGCGTCCGTGGCGACGCCGAGGGCCTGCGCGCGTCCGAAGGATTCGCATCGCACGCGGACGAGCAACGGAGGCTCATCACGCGTCGTGATGCGGTTGACGAACTCGCGGCCGAGGCGGCTCTTGCCGATACCCGGGGGGCCCGAGATCGTGACGATGATGGGGGTGCGATCGTCGACGCAGCGCTCGTACTGCGCGAGCGCGTTGATGAGCTCGGCCTCGCGGCCGATGAACTGCTCGGTCTTGCGTCCCTCGGGCTTGGCGCGCGCGCCGACCTTGAAATGGCCGCCGGGGACGGGGTCGAACTGGAAAAAACCTTTGTCGAGGTCCTTCGTGGTGCCGTCGCAGAGCAGGTTCGCCTCGCCGGCTTTTCGCGCCAGTGCGCTCGCGCGATCGACGACGTCGCCCGCGGATTTGACGCGATCGAGCCGCGTGCGGCCTGTGGAGACGCCGACGCACGCGCCGAGCTCGGCGAGCCAGCGGCCGAGATCCAGGGCGTTCGTGGCCTCGTCGCCGTGCGACTGACGCATGCCGAGGTGCGCGACGATCGAATCGGTGCCGAGAGGGAGGGCGTCCGCGCCGCGCTCGCGCAGGCGCTCGAGGAGCTGCAAGCGTTGCTCTTTGCGGGAGCCGACCTGGAGCGCCACGAGCGTCGTGACGAGCCGCGTGTTCATGGGCGGCGGCTCGGTCGACGTGGCCAGCGGGCGCGCGACCTCGGGGACGGAGCCGTCGCGGCAGAGCGTGTCGAGCTCGAGCGCGACCTCGCGCGACGACGAGGGGCGCTGCTCGCGCTCGGACATGAGCATGCGCGCGACGAGCTCGTCGAGGGCCTCGGGGACGTCGAGCAAGAGCTCGGTCAAGCGAGGCGCGGGCGTCGTGGCGAGCAGCGCGATCGTGGCGATCGAGTTCGACCCGATGTGCGGGGGGCGCCCCGTGAGAAGCTCGAAGAGCGTCGCGCCGAGCGAGTAGATGTCGCTGCGCGCGTCGGCGATGGCGTCGCCGCGCGCCTGCTCGGGGGCCATGTACGCGGGGGTGCCGACGAAGATGTCGTTGCCGGTCAGGCGCATGTCTCGTGAGGTGGCGACGCCGAAGTCGACGAGCTTCGACGTGAGTTGCTCGGGCAACTCGCCGTCGCGGGGCCTGCGCGTCGTGCGCGTGGAGACGGGCGGTGACTCGAGATCGGGGAAGCGGTTCGAGAGGATGAAGATGTTCGAGGGCTTGATGTCGCGGTGGACGACGCCGGCGTCGTGGGCGGCGGCGAGCGCGAAGGCGACCTGACGCGCGATGTCGAGCGCCTGGCGCATCGAGAGGGCGGCGCGGAGCTGGCGCGTGAGCAGGTCCTCCCCCTCGAGCCACTCCATCGCGATGAAGGGCGTGCCTTCCTCGAATTTGCGTCCGAGCGCGGCGGTGTAACTCGAATCGAGCGCGCCGTAGGCCACGACCTGGACGATGCCCGGATGATCGAGCTCGCTCAGGATCTTGCCCTCTTGCAGGAGGCGCGTGCGTTCTCCTGGATCGGACTCGCCTGCGGCGATGATCTTCAGGGCGACGCGCCGCTGGGAGACCGTGTCGAACGCGCGGAACACGATGCCGACGGCGCCGCGTCCGACCTCGCGCTCGACCTGAAATCGCCCGGCGATGAGCTGCTGGGTGCGTGCCATGCTTGCTCGGAGGACCAGCGCCGAGGCCGGTCCGAGGGTGGTACTTACGACCCGTGGTTCACGCGGGCCCGCCCAAGGGTACACAATCGGAGCACCGGACAAAAGGCCGAGGGCACCCGAGAGCGCGCTTGCTTGACGGTCTTCCGCCGAGCCCCTAGCCTCATCCCGCGGCGCGCCCGCCGATTCGTGCGAACGAGCGAGCGCGAACGAAGAAGACGCGAAGAAGACGCGAAGAGGAGCGAACGAATGCTCGAGCGGGTCGCGGTCCACCAGACGAGGCTCCGCACGCCGGGCCTCGGCCTGGACGCGCGTGGCGTCGCGCTCGGCGCGAAGGGCGTGGTCCTCTTGCCGTCGATCGATCGGCTCGTCGCGTTCCTCGCGCTTTACACGCGCCAGGGATCCCTCGCCGAGATCCTCCGGTCGCTTTCGATCGAGGTCGTGCGGTCGAAGCTCGGGGCGCGGGAGGTGACGCTCACCTTCGCGGCCGAGACGAGCGATCGCATGGATCGGATCTCGGAGATCGCGCGCCTGGCGGGCGGATACACCTTCACGGGCACGAGCCGCCATTTCGTGCAGTACCGCGATGCCGCCGCGCCCTTCGGTTACGACGTCGCGCAGATCAGCGCGGGGGATGCGGCGCTCTGGCTCTACCACAACGCGTTTTCCCAGAGCTACGACGCGGAGCGGAAGGTCGACGTGCGTTCGCTCGTGCTTCGCCTCGAGCCCCACGCGGACCCCTCTTCCCTGACAACGCGTGAGCCTGGGCCGCGATGGCTGTCGGCCGAGGCGGGGCTCGGGCCGGCGCTCATCCATTATTTCGTTCGATCGGGGGTCATGGCCGAGGTGGGTGTCGCCGAGTGGCCGCCGGCCTCGAGCTTCGATGACGGACCTGTCGTCCGGTACCTCTTCCGTATTCCCGAGCTGCCCGAGCGCATGTTCCCGCTGCTCACGCGTACGCCGGGCGTCTCGATGTTCGTGCCCGCCGCGCCCGGCACGGCCGTCGAGGTGGGCTTCCGGCATCCAGTGAACCTCCGCGCGTGCCCCGTCTTCGTCGACACGGGCCTCGTGCTTTTTCGTGGCCATGGCCTCGATCCACTGGAGATCCCGAAGCTGCCCGCGCTCGGGGACGTACGCGCCTTCGCCCGCATGGAGATGCGCAAGGACGTAGCCTCTGCGCGCGCGACGGCGCTCCCGACGAGCTCGGTCTCGGTCGCGCTCCGGCTCGTGCCCACGCTCGATCCGTGGCGCGCCGTCACCGCGACCTGGGTCGAGGCCGAGGACCTGCCCGTGCTCCGCCGCATCGCCTACGCGCTCGGGCCGGAGAGCCTGCGCTCGGCGCGCGTGGCGTTCACCGAGCGTGGCGCGATCGTCCGCCATCCGACGGGAATCGAGGGCATCCCCGTGGGGCAGTTCTTCCGCGAGGTGCACAAGCACCTCTACGTGCCGGCCGGCTACGACGTGGTGCCCGCCGTCGCGCCCGACGTGCTTTACCGCTCGCTCGGCGCGCCGCCGGGGCAGGTGCTTTTCATCGGTCGTGATGGGACGGTCCTCGGCGTCCCCGAGGAGGGGTTCGTCTCGCTGGAGACGGCCGTGCTCGAGGCGCAGGCGTGGTTGCCGCTCGCCGCTGATCGTTTCGCCGACGCGCTCTCGTCGGCCCTGGCCACCGAGCTGCCCGAGGTGACGCTCGGCAGCGTGGGGCTCAGGCCGCTGCGCGACGTCGCGGCGGGCGAGGACGGGGCTCTCCCGGCGGGCGGCGGAGGCTAGCTTGGCGGCCCGCGACGAACGGTTCGAGGAGCTCGTCACGGGGATCGTCGCGCCCCTCGTTCTCGGGGGGAAGCTGCGCCTCACGCGCCCCTTCGGCCAGGTCGGTCTCGCGCTGGGGGAGGGGAGGAACATCCTCGACGCGGACAAGCGTTCACGCATCGACGTGGCTCGGGTTCGGCGCGCGCGGCTCATCGCGCCGGTCGATACATTGCCGGACCTCGACGCGACCGAGTGGGCCCTCGCGGCCGCGCTGAACGATTTGCTCCAGGTGACGAACCACGAGCTCGGCGGCGTCTTCACGAAGGGGCGCTACCTGCGCCTGCTCGGGAGTGTCCTCGACCTGTGTCGCCACGTCCCGCCGCCGCGCGACGTGGGGGCGGCTCTTGCTCGTCATGCGACGTTTGCCCGCGTGATGGAGCTCGGCCGCGCGGACACGTCGGTGAAGTGGTGGACGGGCTCGGCGAGCTTCCGCGGCGCGCCTCCGCCGAAGCGGCTCCTGCTGTGGCAAGACCTGCGTCGGGTGCAGGTGGAGACGTTACGCGTGCCGATCCACGAGATGTGCGACGGGCTGCCTCCGATGGTCGCGGAAGGCTTTTCCGAGGCGCTCTCGGCGTGGCTCGCCTGCTCGCCGCTCACCGACCTTTCGGCCCTCACGCGCGCGGCGCCGCCCTTCGCCTGGTCGGGAGCCACGATCGCGCTCGTCGCGGACCCTGCGGGCCGGATGCTCGCGTTCCGGGTGCTCGCGCGGCAGCGGGTCGATCAGGTGAGCGCCGTGCTCGAGCGGGCACGCGCGGGGCTCGACGGTGCGCTCGCGGCGCATCGCCCCGTGGTGGAGGAGTTTTCCCGCGAGATCGTGGCGGCCTTCGAAGCGCTGCGGGGCAAGCCGGACAAGCGGTCGGCCTCGATGCGCGGGTGATCGTTCGACCTCAAACGATCACAGCCAGGGATCGAGCAGGGCCGCGACACGCGCGCCGAACGTTCCGGGGCCGGGCGGCGCGAGGATCACGCGGAGCTCGCGCGCGTCGGCCTCGGCGCGCTCGAGGTTTTCCTCGACCCGCAGCGCGGACGCGGCGGCGGCGAGCGAGGGGCCCGTGGCCTCGTCCTGGAGAAGCTCGGGGAAGGCGCGGCGACTGAGCAGGACGTTTGGCAGCCCGATGTGGGGCGACCGCACGAGGCGCCGGGCGAGGGCGTAGGTGAGGGGATCGACGCGGTACCCGATGACGGTCGGCAAGCCGGCGAGCGCCGCCTCGAGGCAGGCCGTGCCCGAGGCGCAAAGGGCCAGGTCGAAGGCCCCGAGCAGCGGAGAGGCGCCGTGCTCCGCGTCGGCCACGGCAACCTTCAAGCCGAAGCGCCGGGCCGCCTGTTCGAGCACGCCTCGCGCGCGCGCGTCGAGCCATGGCGCCGCGAGCACGCGCGCTTCCTCCACGTCGCCGCGCGCGCGCAGGATCGAGGCTGCTTCGCAGAAGTGCCCCGCGAGGCGCGTGATCTCGCCGGCGCGGCTCCCCGGCAACACGGCCACGGCGCGCCCGCCGCCGAGACCAAGAGCGTCACGCGCGCGCTCCCGCGAGAAGCGCTCCACCTCGACGGACGGATGCCCCACGAACCGAGCGTCGTACCCCGCGTTTCGCCAGAGCGGCTCCTCGAATGGCAAGACCACGGCGAGCCTGTCGACGGCGTCGTGCAGGCCCCGGATCCTGCCCGCCCGCCACGCCCAGACCTGCGGCGCGACCACCCAGAGCACGCGTGTCCCCCGCCTCCGCAGCGCGCGCCCGAGCCGGGCGTTGAGCTCCGTGAAATTCACGAGCAGCGCGGCGCGCGGAGGGCTCTCCCGAACGCGGCGGAAGAGCTCCTTGATCGTCTGCCCGAGCGCTGGCAACGTGCGGAACACGTCGAGCGTACCCATCGCCGCGACGTCCGATGTATCCGCGAGCGTCTCCATCCCCTGCGCTCGGCACCCGCGCCCGCCGACGCCGAACGCGCGCACGTGTGCTCCCCCGAGCGCGCGTAGCACCTCGGCCGCGATGCGATCCCCGGACGCCTCGCCCGCCACGACGAGCAGCGGCGGCTGACCCCGGCTCACGCCCTCTGCGGCCCTCCCGGGGTCCCTTCGTCGTCTTGCGCGGGAGCCTTCCCGGGCACCTCGAGCAGCGAGGCCAGGCGTTGTCCGTACCGTTCGACCCGCTTCGCCCCGAGGCCCGGTATCGCGGCGATCCGCGCCAGCGTCGCCGCCGGATCCTCTCCCGTCGACGTGGCCAGGATGTTCGCCACGTCCTGCGCGCAATGCCCCGGCAACACCGCCTGCTCGTCGACGCCGCGCCGCTTCGCCTCGGCGCGCCGGAACCCGCTGATCCTCGCCTCGAGCTCCCTCCGCCGCGCGATCTCCTTCCGATC
>JANMGF010001048.1:0-8960 GCA_031374535.1 Polyangium sp. (in: bacteria) | reverse complement strand
TGGACGGCGGCGCAGGCGGCCCCCCGGGACCCATCATGGACGGCGGCGCAGGCGGCCCACCCGGCCCACCCATCATGGGCGGCGGCCCCGGCGGCGCGGGGGGTGCTCCCATCGGCCCGCTCATCGGAGAGCCCATCGGGGCGCCCATCATGGGCGGCGCGGGCGGCGACGTCGGAGCGCCGACCATGGGCGGCGGCGCGGGTGGCGCGGGCGGCCCGGGCGGCGCGTAGGCTGCGACGGACGGCATCGGCGTGGCGACGGGCGGGTATCCCGGCGGCGGCGACGGCGGCGGCGCGGGGATTCCCGGCGACGACATCGGGCTGCTGCTCCCGGGAGCCGACTCACCACGGACCGCACCGGGGAACGGCGTACGCGGGCTGTAGCTGCGCTGCCGCGCGTACTGCTTCATCGACTCGTTGATGAGGTAGTCGATCGAGCACTCCAGCTCGCGCGCCATCTGCTCGAACGTCTCCCAGAGGACGTCGCGGCACTGGAATGACCTTGCGCTCTTCTTGTTCGGATCCGCGCTCATTTTTCCCTAATCGTCGTCGATGGTTCCGGGCCGTGCTGAGGATCCGGAAGGCCGATCCTCCGAGACCTGACTGCGGCACGCTCCGCGATTGCTTCGCGCGGGGCATGCTCTGCCGCTCATTTCTTCTGCTCCTTGCCGGCTTCGGGTTGTCGTTCCTTCATGGCCGGCAAGACGCAGTGGCGGACGAACTCGCCGATGGTCTTGATCTCTTTCTGCTCGCGCTCCTGGCTGCCTTCCTTGGGGACGTCGCAGACCCATTTGCAGTCGGGGTCGCTGTCGCACTTGGGGGCCCTGCCCTCGTCGGTCTCGAGGGACGACAGGGCGGAGACGTCCGCCGAGGTGCCGTAGGTGAAATAATACGCGATCGCGCTCGTTCGTGCGGCCGGTGATCCGGAGCTGAAGTGTTTCTTCAGCGCGTCGAGGGGTGTCCCCTCCTTCAACTCTCCCAGATATGCGCCATACGTGAGCGCCTCGCCGAGGGCGAAGTTTTTGTCCTCTGTGAGCTTGCCGAGGAACTCGTCCACGTCCTTGACCTTCGACATTTTGAGGACCGTCGAGGCGGCGGCGCGGCGCACCTTCCACTTGTCGGACTTGAACAGGCCGTAGAGCTTGTCGACCACCGCCTCGCGCGGCAGCTCGCCGATGCGCCGGAAGGCTTGATCCAGCACCACGTCGGGCGCGTCGGTGCCCGCGATCTCGAGGATCCTCTTGACGTCGTCGGGGCTCTCCTTCTTGAGGTGCCCTTCGAGCGCGGCGAGCGCGGTTTGCCTTCGTTTTTCGCTCTGCTCCTTGCGCGCGGCGAAGCCGAGGAGGTGGTCGACGACGGGCCTCCCGCCCACCCTGCGCATCGAGGCGAAGACCTTGATGAGCTCGTCCTCCTGGAGCTGCGCGAGCTGGCCTTTGAACTGCTCGTCGGTCGGCGTGAGCTTCTGCGCCGCGTTCGACTCCTTGAGCTCCGGCGTGCGGACCTTCGTCCAGTCGTCCGACACGATCCACTTCGCGATCTCGACGAGCGCGGCCGACGCGGCTTCCTTCGTTTTGGCGTCGCCGAGCTCTGCGACGAGCGAGGCCATGGGGTCGAGCTTGCGTGTCTCCTTGGTCATCAGCTTCGGCAGGCCCGTCACCGCGTCTGCCCCGATCACCCGCAGGAGCTGCTCCATCCCGTAGGCTTGGCCGCGTGCTTCGAGGCGCCTTTCGAAGTCCGCCATCGCCCACTCGACGAGCGCGCCGCGCAGCGTTTGCTTCAGCCCTTCGTCCGTCACGAGCGCCGGCTTGTCCGCGACGAGCATCGCGTAGGCCGCGTCCTTGTAGGGGAACGATCCGTCGGCGGGCGCGGGCTGGCCTGGCTGGGCCACGGGCGGCGGTTTTTTCAGCTCCACGATGATCGACGAGACGAGCTGCGCGACGATCGCCGCCTGCGAATTGGCGTCGAGGCCCGAGAGCACGTCGATGACGTTGCCTTTGCAGGCCTCGTTCTCCGGTGGATCTTCCGCGTCGATCTGCGTGAACGCGAGCCGCCTGCCGGATCGTGGCTTCATGCGGATCAGCGCCAGCGCGGACTCCACGCGGAGCGAGGTGTCGTACTTGTCGTACAGCAGCACCGCGCAGAGCTTTTTGGGCCCGTGGGCGCTGTTCTCCCACCGATGAACGTCGTTGTCGTCGACACGGCAACCGTTCAGGGCGACGCCCATGCCCAAGGTCGCCAGGCACATCGCGAGAATCCTCGCGGTCTTGGGGCGCGGCCCTGCTCCATCAACGCTTCGCATGCTGTCCTTGGGAATAGGCGCGATGGTACCGCTCGGGGCGTCTCCGGCTCAAAGAATTTCGGGTCCTTGGCGCCCGCGCCCGGATCCAGCCTTCTCCAACACCCTGTGCCCTCGATCACGAACCCCAGCCCCGACGACGGGTTCGGCACCAGGGACTTGCATAGAAGGAAGAGTGGGAATATGTAGGCAAGGTAGGTTTAGGTAGGCCATGACCGTTCCCCTCTTTGCTCCGCGTCGTGTGCAGACCGCTCCCGTTCCCGGCGAAACAGTGTCTTCCCCCACGAAGAGAACGCGTGGGGGAGGATCCCGGGGGGGCGAGGGCGAGGGTGTGTCCGCGTCGGCTGCCGTGACGGTGCGCCATGCGTATGCGCGGGAGGCGGCGGCGCTCGTGCTGCTCGCGTCCGCGCTCTACACGTCGCTCGCGCTGGCCTCGTTCCAGGGCGATCCGATGCGCCCGGAGATCGTGGGGCCGGACTGGGTTGGGCCCGTGGGCGCGGCGTTCGCGGGCTTCGCGGCGAGCGCGGTGGGCGTCGTCGCGTGGGCGCTTCCGGTGGAGCTCGTGTTCCTCTCGGGCCCCATGCTCGGGGGCAAACCGTCGCGCGCGAGTGTGTCGCGGTTCGGCGGGGACATCGTGGTGGTGGTGATCCTGTCGGCGCTCGCGCACGTGGCGTTCCCGCGCGCGGTGACGTTCGGCGCGATGCCGCTCGGCGGCGCCGTGGGTGAGCTCTTCGGCGAGGTGATGCGATCGCTATTCTCGGCGATCGGCTCGTACATCATCGGGCTGACGGTCGTGTCGTTGATCCTCGTGCAACGCGCGACGTTCTCGTTCATCGAGCTCGTGCTGCGTGCGCGGCGCGCGATCGAGAGGGCCTGGGAGAAGGGCGCGTTCGGGCTGCATGCGCTCTTCGGCGCGTGGCAGAAGGCGCGCGAGATCGAGCGCGCGGGCACGAAGGACGGGACGGCCGAGCGTGCGGCGGATGCGAAGATCGTGGCGACGTCTCCCACCGACGCGATCATCGCGGCGCTGACGGCGGACGACGGCTACGACGTCAAGATCAAGGAAGCGACGCCCGACGTGATGAACGTGGTGCTGGCGAAGGGCGCGACGCCGCCGGCCGTGTCGGTCGCGTGGAACGACGGCGGCGCGATCGCGAGTGCGTTCGTCGAGGCGGACGCGCCGAAGCCGCAACGCAAGCGGCGGGTGACGACGACGAAGCCGGTCGCGTCGGGGGGAACGGAGACGGAGCCGAAGGAGAATGCGTCGGCGTCGGCGGTGATCGTGGCGAAGACGGCGCCGGTCGAGGCGGAGGCGTCTCTTCCTGCGGTCGCGCCCGCGGCGGCGGAGTCGAAGGGTCCTTCGATCGTCGCGCCTCCCGCGGATCCGGTGGCGATCGTGGCCGTGTCGGACATGGCTGTCGGCGAGACGTTCTTCGACGCCAACGACGCCGACGAGCGCGAGGAACCGGCGAGCGACGACGACGAAGCAGACGAAGAAGAAGCGATCGACGAGAGCCCGATCGAGCTGCCGAAAGCGCGCGCCGTGGTCGAGGCGCCGAAGCGTGTCGCGCCTGCTGCTACGAACGTCGTCGCGCCGCCGGCTCCCGCTCCGGTCGCGATCCCGCGCGCGCCCGAAAAACCCAGGGAGACCGAGATCGTCAAGGTCGTGCCCGCCGTGGGCAAGGGCTTCCGCCTGCCGACGACGGACATGCTCGAGGCGCCCTCGGCCAGCGATCATTTCGAGATCGACGAAGACCAGCTCCGCGAGAAGGCCGTGCTCCTCGAGAAGACCCTCGCGGACTATGGCGTGAGCGGCAAGGTGGAGGAGATCCATCCGGGCCCGACGGTGACGACGTTCGAGGTCGCGCCGGCCGCGGGCACGAAGGTCTCCAAGGTCGCGAGCCTCGCCGACGATCTCGCGCTCGGCCTCTCGCGCAAGGTGCGCATCATCGCGCCGATCCCCGGCAAGAGCCGCATCGGCTTCGAGCTCCCGAACGAGCGACGTATCCCCGTCTCCTTGCGTGAGCTCGTCGAGGATCGCCGCTTCCAGGAGATGAAGGCGCCTCTGCCTTGCGTGCTCGGCCGCGACATCATCGGCGCGCCGTACTTCGCCGACCTCGCCTCGATGCCACACGTGATCGTCGCGGGCGCGACCGGCGCGGGCAAGAGCGTCGGGCTCAACGTGATGCTCGTGAGCTTGCTCTTCCGCAAGACGCCCGAAGAGCTGCGTTTGCTCATGATCGATCCCAAGGTCGTCGAGCTCGCGCCCTTCGATCGGATCCCGCACATGCTCTTGCCCGTCGTGACGGACATGAAGCAGGCGGCCAACGCGCTCAAGTGGGCCGTCGACGAGATGGAGCGGCGCTACCAGCTCTTCGCCAACGCGGGCACGAAAAACATCGGCACGTACAACGCGTGGGTCGAGCGTGTGCAGCGCGGCGAAGCGAAGCCGCCGAGGCCGCCGAAGAAGGTCGCAGCGATCACGGTCGACGGGCTCGAGGTCGAGGTCGACGCGGCGAAGGACGGCACCGACGCGGCCCTGCCGGAGAAGATCCCGTACATCGTGATCGTCGTCGACGAGTTCGCCGATCTCATGATGCAGCAGGGCAAGGACGTGGAGGCGAGCGTCGCGCGTCTCGCGCAGAAGGCACGCGCGGCGGGCATGCACGTCATCCTCGCGACGCAGCGCCCGAGCGTCGACGTCATCACCGGCATGATCAAGGCGAACTTCCCCACGCGGATCGCCTTCCGTGTCGCGCAGAAGGTCGACAGCCGCACGATCCTCGACGAACAGGGCGCCGAGCATCTGCTCGGCCGCGGCGACATGCTCGTCAAGATGAACGGCGCCACCGACACGCGCCGCGTGCAGTGCCCCTTCGCGAGCGAGGAAGAGGTGCAGCGGATCACGGACTTCCTGCGCCTCCAGGGCGAACCCGTTTACGACGAGGCGATCCTCAAGCCGCGTGATGAAGAGGGCCAGGAAGCCGACACGAACGACGCCGAAAACGATCCGATGTACGACGCCGCCGTAAGAATCGTGGCCGAGACGCGGCGCTGCTCGACGTCATGGATCCAGCGCAAGCTCGGCGTTGGGTACAACCGTGCCGCAAAAATCGTCGAGGCCATGGAAAAGCGTGGGATCGTTGGCGCTGCAAACGGCGCCAAGGACCGCGAGGTGCTCATCGCACCCCTCTGATCGTTGTGTGCTTTCCGTCCGCGCGTGCTAGAGGAAATCCTCGAGATGGCGTGCGAAGAAGAGCGCACTCGGCTCATCGGCGAGATCGCGAACCTCCTCCGGGAAACCTCGATGCCTGCCGAAACGCGGGCCGCGGGTCTCACGTTGATCGGCTGGCTTGCGCGACGTATGCCCGGCGAGCCCGTTTCGTTGGCCGGCGTGGAGGAGATGCTGCGGCGCTGCGCCGAGCACGGGTACACGCAAAACGGACATGGCCACGGCGCGTCGACGAACGGCACGAAGCGCGGCGGTTCGACCCGGAACAACGGTCGTCGCGGCCGGTGACGTGTGATCGCGGGCGTGTAGGGTCCCCGACTTCGCGGGGCCTCGTACGCGGGGACAAAAGACGGCCGGCTCCTCGCGATCCATCGGGCGGCACTTCCCGCACCGACCCGAAACGGCCTGTGATAGGGGTTGTCGGGTCATGGCCGAGCTTTCGGTGACGCTTCCCGAGCCGCGCCCCGACGACGCGGAAGACGTCGTTTGGGGGTTGTCGACTGCGAGCGCTCTCTGGGCCCGCGGCGAACGGAGAGACGCTGTCGTGTGGCTCCGGCGCGCAGCCGAGGCGGCCGAGTCCTCGGGGAATGCTTTCCGCGCTTCCGAGCTCGGGATGTGTGCCCAGGAGCTCGAGGACGCCCTCGCCGCTGCGAACGCCGACGCCGCGCCTGCTGCCCCGGATCTGCCTGCCGGTGCGCTGCCTCCTCCACCGCCGCGCGCGCGCATCGCGTCGTTCGACATCGAGTTCGCTCCGAACGCGGGCACGCCTGCGCCGCCGATCGCGATGCCGCCTTTGCCCCTCGCGTCGGCTCCCGCGCCGCCTGCGCAAGCCACGCAGCATTTGCCGCAGATGGCGCCGCCGCCGTTGCCGCCGATGATCCAGGCCACGCCGCATCCCCCGTCGGCCGTGCCCGGCACCGCGAGGCCCCCCTCGTTCGCCCCGCCGCCCATGCCGATGCAGACCAGCCCGACGCTGGTCTCGCCTGGCTCCATGCGGCCGCCTCCTCCGCCGCTCGTGGGTCCCGTGCCGGACGCACCCGGCTCCATGCGGCCGCCTCCTCCTCCGCTGGAAATGGCTCCCGCGGCCCTGGCCCCGCCGCCTGTGCCCGCCGCGCTTCCCGTGTCGCCGCCCGCCGACGAGCCCGCGCCCTCGCGCCCGCCGCGCTCGACTGCGCCGCCTCCGATGCCGGCCTCGACCCACAAGCCACAGACCTCCTCGTCGCCGCCGCCCGCCAAGGCCTCCGCGGCCGCGCGCAAGCCCCCGCTTCGCTCGCCGATCCTCGATCCCTGGTCCGAGGGAGGCCCGCCGGAATCGAACATGCAGCGCCTCGAGGACACCGGGACGCGGCGCAAGCCGATGGCCACGGACGTCGGCGGTGCCGCTCTTCCCCGGCAACGCGCGGCGATGACCGACGACGACGGCGTGATGACCTCGGCCGCGCCGCTCGAGCAGACGCTCGGCAAGAAACGAAACGTGCCGCCGCCCTTGCCCGGAGGCACGTCCCTCGCAGGGTCTCCGCAGACGAACCCCGTCCCGGCGCAGGCCAAAGCGCCGCCGCCGCCGCCGCCTCCGCGCAGCACGTCCTCCCCGGCGAACGTCGCCGTCGCACCGCCGCTCCCGGCCCCGCCCTCGGCCCGCTCGGCGCCTTCCGTCGTCCCTCCGCCGCCTGCCCTCGTGGACAAGCCCGCCGAGGACGCGTCCCCCGAGCCCGAGCCTCCCCTGCAACCCGGCCAGCTCACCGCGCAGGCCGCCTCCGTGCCGGCCAAAGCACCGGTCGCCATCTCGGCCAAACCCGTGCCCCCCGGCATCAACCCCGCCGCGCGCCGAGCGCTCTCGGACACGCTCCAGAGCCCCATTGCCGCGAGCTCGCTCCGCGTGCAGGCCAAACCTGCAACGGACGCGCCTGCGCCGCCTGCGCCCGCCAAGACGGTGCCCGCGGTCCCGGAGGCCGTGAAGAGGTCCGGCACCACGATGGTCCCACCCGCGCCGCCGCGGCCTGCTGCGGCCTCCCCGGGACGCAGCGCCCTCGCCGCGATGAAGCCCGACGCGACCCAGCCCGTCGCCGAACCCTCGCCGACGATCGCGCCGCCTGTCGAGCCCGCGCCGCTCTCCTCGGGTCCGCCGCGCATCGGCGACGTGATGCTCGAGGCGGTCGAGCCGCTCACCGACCTGCCCGAGGACGTGCAACGCGCCCTCTCGCGCTCCGCGAAGATCGAAGAGCTGGGTCCCGGCGTGTCGTGTGGCGCGCTCGGCGTGATGCTCGTGATGTCGGGGGACGTCTTTGTCCAGGCGGCCCAGGGAGACGCGCCTGGTCAGCTCGCGGGGGCCCGCTCGTTCTTGACGTCCCGCGGCTCGTTTGCCGAAAGTTTCCCCTTGCGTGTCGCTTCCGGCCCGAGCGGCGCGATCGTCGCCCGCTGGGACGAGGACACCTTCGAACAGGCCCTCCGCTCCTGCCCCTGGGTCCTCGACGAGTGCCGCTCCACCGCGGATCGCCTTCAATCGCGCATCGGCCTTTCGCTTGGCGCGATGGGCCAGCTCGACGCAAAGACGCGTGACGACATCGCCTCTCGCCTCGAGATGCGCGTCGTCGAGCCGGGCGAAACGATCACCCAGGAAAACGAACCGATGCCTGGGCTCGTCTTCGTCGTCGCCGGCCGCGTCGAGATCCTTGAAGGGGATCCTTCTGCCGTCGTCGGCGAGCCCCGCGCGGGTGAGCTCCTCTTCGCCGACGCGCTCTGGGCTGGCGTGCCTGCGCCGCTCACGTCCCGCGCGACCGCCCCTGGCGTCATCCTCCTCGTCGGCGACCGCAAGCTCGCGCTCGACCTCGCCGCTGAGCTCCCCCTCGTCGCCGAGCTGCTCGCGCGCTGAGGGCTACCGCCCCGCCGTCGTCCCTGCCGGATCCCCCACCGGACTCGCTGGCTCCGCGGCCGGGTTCGTCGGATCCCCCATCCCCTCGATCGTCCACACGAGCTCGCTGTTCCCCTGCGCCCCGGCGAACCGGATCCCGAACCACTTCGCTTGGGGCGAGATCGTCCGCCTCCCATCCGCCGTCGCGCGTGGAAAGCGGATCCGGAACGCCATCCTGTGCACCGTGTTGTACGGGAAATACGTCCGTTCGAGCGCGTTCGGCTTGGTGATCGCCATGATCTCCTCCGGCGCCGTCTCGTTCCCCGTGTCGTCGATGAGCCGCACGATCCACGCGCTGTTGGGCTTCGTCAGATCGTTGAAGCGCCGATCACCGCCGTAAAGCGCCACGAAAAACTGATGGCGCTGCCGCGTCTCCTCGAGCGTCCGTTCGAGCAACTTCTTCCGCTGCTCGATCGTGAGCCGGTAGTCCTGCACGTACCGCACGACGTACGCCCAGCGAAAGTCCCACGACTCGAACGTCGCTGTCGCCGTCAGGTAATTCTCGAGCTCGCTCACCGCGAACAG
>JANMGF010001292.1:0-5257 GCA_031374535.1 Polyangium sp. (in: bacteria) | reverse complement strand
CGGCCAGGGGGAAAGGGGGCCGTGTGTCGTCGGTCCCGCGTACAGTGAATTCGGGCACCAATTTCCCCATCACTCGAGATCGTCGCGCTCCAGCCCCGGACGCTCGAGTCCCCGCGTCTGCCCTCATGCGAAATCGAGGTTCAGGAACTCCTCGGCGCGGACACTGGCGAACGGCGGCAGCGTGCCCTCCATGATCTTGCGGCGCGCGATCGAATACGATGCCGTGTCGACGTCGATGGCGAACGTCGAGAGCCGGTCCTTCTGCGGGTCCACGACCGGATTCACGCCGTGATCCTTGTAATCTTCGGTGCCCTTCGGCTCGGGCGGCGCGACGGCGATGGGCGCGGGCTGCGGCGACGGCTTTTGCGGGGCGACGGCGACCTTGGCCTCGGCCCTTTTGACGGGCTGCATGGGCGCGGTCATCGGGGGCGGCGGCGGCGGTGGAGGCGCGGGCGGGGCTCCCACGCTGGGCGGAGGGGCCATGGGCTGCTGCGCCATCGGCGTCGGCGCGGCCGTGGCCCCCGCCGTCGCGGGCGCCGCCTCGTATTCGGCCGGCGACGCGGCCGTATCGGATGCCGTGTATTGCTGCGGATACGAGGGCTCCTGGGCCACGCCTCCCGGAGAGGGCGCGCCGGCGCTGCAACCGGCGAGGGTCTGGGCGAGGGTGACGAGCGTGACGAGAGCGACGACGGGGCGGGAGCGCAACATGGCAGAAGTTCCTCCGGGTGGCGTTTCGTCCGAGGAAACGGGGCCCGTGGCCGAACCTTACAGGCCCCTCGCGGATCGTGGGTGCGCGGCGGTCCGGACCCCGAGGCCGTCGATCCCAGGTCCCGTCCGGACTGTGAACGAAAGGACGGCGCCGCCCCTGCCCAAGTCGAGCAGCCCTGGCGCAACCGATGCCTCGAATGCGATTGTTTCCCGGAGGATCGGCGTTGGCCTTCCTCTTGCACTTGGCGGAAATCGACGGCGGACGAACCCCCAGCCGTGGAGTCATAGTCGTGCGATCTACCTTTGCTTTCCTCTTTCTCGCGTCCTTCCTGCCCGCATGCTCGGATCCTGCGCCCCTCGATCCCGGCGCGGGTGGTGGTCCTGACAAACCAGCGGATCCGGTCGAGCTCGTTTGTGGGCTCGTCCGCGCGGCGTGTGAACGCCAGGTCGCTTGCGGCCATCCCTTCCTCAATACGGCGAGCGACGTCGACGCTTGTCTCGAAGCGCAGCGCTGCGAATCGATCGCCGACGTGCTCGCCTCGCCCGACATCGTGGTCGACCCCGACGCCGTGGAGGGATGCGCCGCGGCGATCGACGCTGCGACCTGCGGGGAGCTCGCCGCGCAGGGGATGAGCATCGACCCGGCTTGCCAGCAATACGTGGTCGGTACGATCGGCGAGGGCGAGAGCTGCCGTGGCGGCGCCGTCTCCGATTGCGAGGCAGGGCTCTCCTGCGTGTTCGAGGGCGAGACGTGCCCGGGTACGTGCACGAGGTCCGCCGAACGTTGCAGCGAGGGATCGTGCGGGCCGGACAATTTCTGCGCCTCGGACGGCACCTGCCAGGGCCGCGCCGCGGTCGGCGAGGCGTGTGACGAGACGCTCGTCGATTTCGGCAACCTCCGCGACGAACCTTGCGTGGCTGGCGCCCATTGCGACAACTTCGTCTGCGTGGCTGATCTCGGCCCGGGCGCGGCGTGCATGGGAAAGCACCCTCTTGCCTGCGGCGAAGGCGCGGCGTGCGTTTGCGAGGACCCTGCCGCTTGCAGCAGCGAGGCCGACTATGCCTGCCGCACCGCGCGCGCCGAGGGCGAGCCTTGCGCCATGTCCTTCGATTGCGGAGCGGACCTTTATTGCAACTTCGACGACGGAGGTCGTTGCTCGACACGCGGCGGGATCGGCGCCGTGTGCGGGGATTCGCTCGGCGCTTGCCTTCATCCGCTCGCCTGCGTCGACGGGAAATGCGCAGGCGAGGAGCCGATCGTCGCGGAGCTGCCCCTGCTCGAAGAGGGCCAGAGTTGCCTCGGGAGCGGCTCCTGCCCGCTCGGCACGACGTGCACGTGCGACAACGAGAACTGCACCGAAAAGAGCTGCGCACCGGCGCCCAAGCTCGGCGAGAGCTGCGAGGCCCAGATGTTAGGGAACTTCACGCCCTTCGCCTGCTCCGAGGGCCTTTGCGACGTTCTCGCCGGCTATACCTGCGTGCTCCCTGCGGGCGCGGGTGAACCTTGCCCCGTGGACGGGCTCACCCTCGCCTGCGGCTCGCTCGTCTGCATCGCGGGCAAATGCGCCTCTTTCGATCAGACGCGCTGCGAGGAATGACGAACAATCGGGGGGCAGGGCACGTCATGCGCCCCGCCCCCCTCGATCACGCCACCTTCCGGACCTTCTCCATCTCCGCGGCGAAACGGAGCAGGCCCTCGCCCCAGCCGCCGAGGATGTACGTACGGTCGTAGAACTCGGGCACGAGCGTGTCCTTGTAGCCCGCGATCTGCACCAGGAATACCTTCGCGTTCGGGTTCACGCGCTTGCGGTACGTCGACACGAGCTTCGCCACGTCGATGTATTGCCCGCCCGCGCCCCAGCCATAGTCACGGTAACTCGCCTTGTTCGTACCATACAGGCCGCCGTGGCCCGCCTGCATGTCGCTCAGCACGAAGATCGAGTCCCAGTGCTCCTTCATCCGGATCGCCCGGTCGAAGAAGACCCAGACACCATTTTCCGTCGAGGTCCCGACGCGCTTCGCCAGCTCCTCGGCGTGATTGAGCTGATCGAAGATCGACGCGGCCTTGCGGACCGAGAACGTCTCCAGCGAATCACCAAACACGCCGAGATGACCCTCGTCCGCGCGTATACCCGCAAGGACGCCCGTCAAGTTGCCGATCGTCGAGACCTTCATCGTCCCCATCGCGCTCGTCGTCATCGCCTGCGCCGAGCCGCTGTTGTCCGCGAGCACCATCACCCGGCCAGCGAAGCGCGGCAATTCACCGAGCGACGTGACGAGGCACTTCTCGATCGCGTCGAGCAGCGGGCCGGGCGCCTTGTCCTTCACGGCCGCGTAGGCTGAAAAGTAGCGGAAAGGCAATTGCTTGCCGTCCTTCGCGCCCGCGAGCAAGGGCGGGATGATTTCCTCGGCCTTGATACCCGCCTCCAGCATGTTGCGGACGTTGCGCAGCATGGCCATGTGGCCCATCACGTTCATTGCCTTCTTCCACGCCGTCCGGTTCGAGCCGCGCGCGCTCACGATCGCCTCCCACGTGCGGCCCGTCGTCTTCGCCTCGCCCTTCACGAGCTTGTTGACCGCGGCGCTCTTCGGGTGAACGAGGTTCACGACGTCCACCGTCTTCGCCGCGCGGTCCTCCTGCCGGTATTTCGCGAGCCCGTATTCGTCGAATCGGACGAGCGCGTCGCGCCAGGCCTTCTTCAGCGCGTTCGGGATCGGCTTGCCATAACGAAACATCTGGTACGACAGACCGACCGCCGGCTCGTCCGCGCGCTTCACGATCTGCGGCGCATACTTGCGCACGAGGCCCGTACCCTTCACGGCGCGGTGGTTCGCCGCGCGCACGAGGATCACCTGGGGCGTCGTGCGGATGTGCTCCTCGTTCCGCAATCGCGCCGCCTCCACGAGCGTCGCCTCGGCGCCGTGATCGAGCGCCTCGTCAATGGCGCTCTCGACGAGCTCCGCGGGCGACATCTTGCGCCACGCCTGCGGATCAACCGCGTCGAGCGTCGTGCGGAGGTATTCGACCTGCTTCTTCGACAGGTGGCACGGGTTCGCCGCGGCCTTCGCGGGCCGCGCGTCCTTCTCGTCGCGGTGGTAATACATGGGCTCGCCGAAGAAACACGTCGACGCCGCGAGGCGGAGGCGCAAGATCGGCGACCCGACGTCGTACGAGACGCCGCCCATGAAATTGAGGTGACCCGAGGCCGGGGGCGTCTGCGAAGCCGCGTCGTTCGGGCGAGCCTTCTTGAGGAAGCTGAAGTATGCCATGACGAACCTGCTGGATCCCCGCGCGACACGCGCCTCGCGGATCAGATGAAACGCCCGAGGAGCCCGGGAGGATATTTGGCGACGGGGGGTTTCGATTGAAGGCGAAGAAACCGCCGCACTCACTGCCCGGGGCTCGGGGGAGCGGCCCTCGCGAGGAAGGCAGCTCGGGGAGGGGCTATTGCAGCGAGCGTGCCAGGGCTTCGGAGGGCCGGGAGACGCGGGAGATAAAGCCGATTTCTCGGGATTCGTGCGCTGGATGGGGAGACCGAAGCATGTGGCTTATACGTCCGTATAAGCACGTATCCGGGGAGAGCGTGCGTGTGGTGGGTCCTGTCGAGCACGCCCGGCCCCGCCCCTTCGAGCGCTCGTCCTCCGAGCGCCGGCCCTTCTTATTCGATGACTCGGGCTGCATGAGGCTCGGCGACCTTCCTTGACATCGTTCGAGGGAGGCACCCTGTTCGACGCATCCCGAACCCCTGCGGGTATGCCTGGGGGGTAGGGAAAAGGAGGGTACACACATGATTGAGCCCTCGGGGGGGCCCGACACGACCCGCTTCACGGCGAATGACCGACTCGACGTCGTGCGGACGAACCGCGCGTGGTTTTTCGGGCTTGGCATTGCCTTCGTGGTGCTCGGCATTCTCCTGATCGTCATGCCCCTGATCGCCTCGCTGCTCACCGCGATCGTCATTGGCTGGGTCATGGTTCTGGCCGGCCTCTTCCAGGGGTTTCACGCGGTTCGTAACCGCGGCTGGAGGGGCGCGTCCTGGTCGCTCGTGAGCTCCGTCCTCCTCGTGGTGGCGGGCGCGCTCGTCGCGGCCTTCCCGGTGACGGGTACGTTGACACTGACATTGACGCTCGCCGCCTTTTTCATGGTCAATGGCGTGGTCAAGGTCGTCCGTGCCGTTCAGCATCGCCGGATTCCCGCCTGGGGTTGGCTCTTTTTTGATGGGCTCGTCTCCCTGGCGCTTGGCGTCCTGATCTTCGCAGGCTGGCCCAGCACGGCCGCGTGGGCGCTCGGGTTGCTCGTCGGCGTCGATTTGCTCCTCGGCGGCACGTCGATGGTCCTGATCGGGCTCGGCGCCGGGAGCACCGTCGGTCCACGTCCCATGGCCACCACGCGCACGTGACCGCTCAGGGAGCGTGCGGGTGCGTAATGCCTCGCGCGTGCTGGTAGGCATGGACGATGTGGTCCACCACCGCCTCCACACCGACGTTTTTCGTGGCCTGCATGAATATCAGGGGCCCACCGGCTCGAATCGCCTTGGCGTCTCGCTCC
>JANMGF010001026.1:0-8622 GCA_031374535.1 Polyangium sp. (in: bacteria) | reverse complement strand
GGACCCTGGATGGCCAGCAGCGGGAGCGTCCGCGCGGCGCCGCCCGGGCTCATCCCGCCCGGCAATTCGGCGATAAATCCAAGGCTTCGCCCGAGGTCCTCCTCGTAGAGCTTGTGATCCTGCGCGAGGAGCGCGACGAACCGCTCGAGCCGCGCCTCCCCCGCGACGAGGTCGTCGTCATAAAGGCGCGCACCCGCGGCGAGCTTCTTGCCGACGATCGCGCAAAAGGCGAGCGTCTCCTCGACAAACGCCTCCCGCCGCGGCGGATCCTCCAGCAAATGATGCTGCGCAATGGCGAGATACACGGCCTGCACCGCGTGCTCGGGCTCCACGCGGTCGGGCCACAAGCCTTGCCGCACGTCGCCCGTATACCGGCACATCGCCTCCCACGACGGCGGAATCGCCTCGCCGCGTTTCTTGCACGCGAGCAGGAAAAGCGCCCATGCCTCGTCGAGGTGCGGAAACATGCGAATCGCAATCGTGGCGCCTTCGAGCGCGGCGCCCTCGATTGCGAAGGGCGACTCCCCACGAAAAACGAGCAACGAGAGCGAGTCGTGCCCCGCGGCGGCCTTTCGATCGAGCCAGAGCGTCGCCCCCTCGGGACGAACGCCGTCCGCGGCCCATACGAGCGAGAGTCCGGCGAGGGCGCTCATGGTTCGAGCGACCGGGCCTGGAAGAGCTCGGACGCGAGCTTCTTCCACTGGTTTGCCGTGGGCTTCTTGGCGAAGACGGAATGGCGCACCATCTTGCCGCCGGCGAGCGAAGGATCCATCGTCACGGCGCCGCTCGCGTCAATACGATACGCACGCTCGGCGACGCCGGACGAGGCTTGCGACGTGAAAAGGACGAGATCCCAGCGGCCGTCCTGGTCGGTGTCGTAATAGGTCCACTCCGCGCCGTCGCGGTGCAGGAACGCGAACTCGGGCTTGAATTTGCCGCCCGTCACGACCTCCTCTGCCGAGAGTTTGCCCGCCGCGGGGCTGTCCTTGTTCACGTCGACGACGAGCGCGCTCGACGTCATGCCCGCCGCGACGATGACCGCCTTGTCCCAGCCGGTCTTGATGCCGAACGACGTGCTCCACCGCGAGGTGTCGCCATACGTGAAATACACGCCGCCGTGCCGGAGCGGATCGGGGAAGGAGTCGATTCCGTCGTCGGCGATGGCGGTCGTCGTCGCGGGCAGGGCGCGCCCCGCGACGCGGCCGAGCTTCGCCGCGAGCGCGGCATTCTCGAGCAGGCGCGGGCGCACCATCTTGCGGCCCACGTGCTCGGGCGCAGGCTCCTTCCGGCCGTCCTCGCCCAGGCGATACGCTTCGAGCGCGACGCCCGTCCCCACGCGGCTCGTGTACGTGAGGAAATCGAATGTGCCGTCGTCGTTTCGATCGTAATACACCCAGAGCCGCGGGCCCTGCGCGACCATCGTGGCCTCGGCGTCCACCGCCTTCCGTTCGAGGAGCGCCTGCGCCGCGTCGGTCTTGTTGACCTCGCCGAGCGAGCTCTGATCCACGTCGAACACGAATCCATGGCTGTAAACGGAGTGCGTGACGAGCGTGTCGGTCCGTCCGTCGCCATCCATGTCCTCGATCGCGACCTCACGGCCGCCGCCGAGGAGCGGGCTCGGCAGGCTCTCCGCGACTTCGCCGCCGCGGGTCTCGACCATCGAAGCGCCCAGCGTGACCGCGCCGAGCCGCGCGAGCGCGCCACGCATGGCGTTCTCGACGACGAGATCGGGCTGGATCATCGGCCCGCCCGAGCCGAGGGCGTCGTCGCGGCCGAGCTTGCCGTTCTTGCCGATGCGGTAGCCATGCGTCACGCGGCCCGCGCCGTGTTCGTCATGAAGAACCACGTCGTACCGGCCGTCGTCGTCGGTGTCGTACCAGGCGAAGTTGCCCTCGCGCGTGCCGAGGAAGATGACCTCGGCGTCGAAGGCGCGTTTGCCATAAAGCTTGCCCACGTCGGGTTTGCCCGCGTCGCCCGGGATCGTGCTCTGGTCGAGGTCGTAGAATCGCGCCATGCCCGCGCGGCCCTCGGTGCGCAGGACGTCGTAGTGGCCGTCGAGATCGGCGTCCTCGATCGTCGCCTCCTCGCCGCCGTCGAACCACGGGTCGGGCAGGACGTCCGCGGCCTGGACCGGGATTTCCGAGAGGAAAGAGCGGATCTCGGAGACGTGCACGTGGAAGGTCGCGCGGTTCTCGCTGTTGCCGTAGCCGAAGCTGTTGAGGCCCACGAGCTCGTTTCCACGATTGACGAGCGGTCCGCCGCTGTCGCCCGGCCAGTTCGGGCAGGTCGATTGCACGACCATGAGGGGTTTGTCGTGTTCGAGCACCTTTTTGAGGCCCTCGAACATTTCCTGCTTGCGTTTCGGGCAGGCGTCGTCGCCCGCGGACTCGCTGCCGCTGCACTCGAGCGAGACGAGCTGCGAGAGGTGCGTCGCGAGCTTGCCGACGGCCGCGACCTCGCCGTCCTTGATGGCCCAGACGAGGCCCGAGCCCGCGTGGCCGAGGCTCGCGACGGGCTCACCGGGGGCCGGATCTTTGCCCGCGGGCCGTATGAAAGGCAGGTCCTTGTGGGTGCCTTCGAGCTTGATGATGGCGAGGTCGCGCATCGGATCGGCCTTGTGCACCCACGCCGTGATGGGCTTCTCCGTGCGCTCCATGGCGCCCGATTTGTCGATCTTGCCGAGCTCGACGGAGACCTTGATGCGGAAGTCCTCGCGCTCGCCGCCCGCGATGACGTGGTTGTTCGTGAGGATCCAGCCCGTGGGGCCGACGAGGACGCCGGTGCCGAGGCCCGTGGGCGTCCGGATGATGACGGTGGCGGGCGCGACGGCGCGGTAGTTCTCGCGCACGTCGCCTTTGCCGCCCGCGGGGAGCGAGGCCATGGCGCTTTTCGTGCTCGCCGCCTCGGGGCTCGGCGCGAGCTCGGCGCGGCGCAGGAGGTCGAGCATGCCGCGGCTCGGGACACGCGCGAAGCTCGGCTCCTGGGCCCTGGGTTTGTCCGGAGCGGCCGCCTTCGCGACGGGCGCCGGGGCGCTTTCTCCGGTGGCGGGGGCGGGTGCCGCGCCGGCGCAGCCTGAAACGAGGGGACCGAGGACCGCCGCCGCGACGTACCCCGAGGACCCACCCAACCTGCCGAACCATCGCTTGCCCATGTGCCTCCTCCGAGCGCCCTGCCTCGATCGATCCATACCAAAATCGAGTCGGTTCAGGAAGTCTCGGGCGCACGCGCCTTCGGACGCGAGCCCTTGGCGTTCGAGCATCCTTGCATCTGCCGGCGCTCTGCTCGATGCTTGGAGTTCGGAGGAATATCATGCGTAACGATCGAACCATCTTGCTTTGCGCGCTCGCGGCCTTGTCTCTCGGCGGCGCGGTGATCGGCGTCGGCTGCTCCGGCGGCGACAACACCGCGAGCTCCGGCTCCGGCAGCGGCGGCAACTCGTCCGGCTCGTCGCAGGGCGGCAATGGCGCGGGCGGAAACGGCGGGAGCGGCGGGGAGTTCGTCTTCGTCGACGCCGGACCGACGGACGCCGGGCTGAACGAGGACAGCGCGTGCGTGAGCCAGAGCTCGACGGCGACGCTCGTCAAGAAGCCGGTCGACATCGTCGTCCTGATCGACAACTCCGGCAGCATGTCGGCCGAGATCATCGGCGTGCAGAACAACATCAACCAGAACTTCGCCCAGATCCTCGAAGAGAGCGGCCTTGACTATCGCGTCATTCTCATCGCCAAGCACGGCGATGCGGCCTCCGGTCAGAACGTGTGCGTCGAGGCGCCGCTCTCGGGCATCCCCGCGGGCGACTGCGCGCCGCCACCGGCCATGCCCGTCAACAACCCGGGCAAGTTCTACCATTACAATCGCGAGGTCCTGAGCACGGACTCGTGGTGCAGGCTGCTCCAGACGTACAACACGCCCGACATCCACAACTTCGCGCCGACCGGGTGGCAGGAGTGGCTCCGGCCGGATTCTTTCAAGACGTTCATCGAGATCACGGACGACGGCGTGAGCTGCTCGCTGAACGGCGTGACGTACAACGATGCCAATTCGGTGGCGGGTGGAGTCTCCGTCGCCGAGAAGTTCGATACGGACTTGCTCGCGCTCTCGCCCGAGAATTTCGGGACGAAGGAGGCGCGAAATTACAAGTGGTACAGCATCGTCGCCATGAAGTACAACGATCCGGCGACCAAGCCGTGGGAGCCCGCCGATCCCATTACCACCGGCGAGTGCCCGACCGCGGCGGACCCCGGCACCGGGTATCAGGCCCTCAGCGTGCTCACGGACGCCCTCCGGTTCCCGCTCTGCGATACGACCTCGTACGACGTCGTGTTCCAGGCCATCGCCTCGGGCGTCGTGGCCGGCGCCCAGGTCGCCTGCGATTTCACGATCCCCGAGCCGCCCGTGGGGACGACGGTCGATCTGGCGAGCGCCGTCATCGAATACACGCCCGGCGATATGTCCCCGACCCAGCAGTTCAAGCAGGTCGCGGACGCCACGGTTTGCGCGGCGGATTCGTTCTACATCGACAAGGCCGCCAACACGGCCATTCTCTGCCCGGATACGTGCGGGATCGTCAAGAAGGATACCGCGGCCAAGATCTCCGTGCTCTTCGCTTGCGCCCAGGGCGGGCCCAACTGAGCTTCAAGGACAGGATGATGCGAAACCGAAATACGATCGTGATGGCGTCGATCCTCGCCGGGTTTTTCCTGGCGTGTGGACCCGACGACACGAGTACCACGGGCTCGGGCGGCGCAGGCGGCTCGGGCGGCTCGGGCGGCGCGGGTGGCGGCGGCGGCAGCGGGACGCCGATGGATCCGCCCGGGCCCAAGGACCAGGACGCCGCGCTGCAAGCGGCGATCCTCATTGGCAGCTGCGTGCCCGACGACGGCATCCAGCGCGTGCTGAACAACATGCACGCGACCCGGGGTGTGGAGCCGGGAGGTCTCGATTTCAAAGAGTTCACGAAATGCTTCGAGGGCAAAACGAATGGCTGCAAGGCCGTCGAGGAGTGCCTCGGGATCGTGGTCGACCTCTCGGGCCCCTGCATGCCCACGTGCACGGGCAGCGTGTTCAAGGTCTGCGACGACGCGCTCGCGTTCAACGTGGATTGCGCGAAATTCGGCTATACCTGCTCCGCGTCCGAGGGCAGGTGCGTCGGCGGGCCCGCGCCCGGCCCCGCCTGCGATCCGGGGACGTTTCAGGAGAGCTGCCAGGACGGAGCCCCGCGGGTGTGCGTCGGCAAGGAGATCAGCGGTCCGAATTGCGCCGACTATGGGCTCACCTGCAAACCCGAGCCCTTCGGCGGCGTGGCGTGCCTCGGGACGGGCGCCGCGTGTCAGCCGGACGGTACGGGCTCGCTCTCGATCGATTATCACGAAGGGCTGGCCTGCGACGGGGAGCTCTTGCGCGCCTGCCTCAACGGCGGCGAGCAAGCGGTCGATTGCGGGACGCTCGTGACCGGTTTCACCTGCCAAACCTCCGGCGCGGCGACCTTCTGCGGGCTCGCGGGCGCGTGTGACCCGACCGCCGGCGCGGACACGACGTGCGAGGGCGACAGCGTGGTCGTCTGCAACGCCGGGCGTATCGACAAGGTCGACTGCAAGACGCTCGGGTTCACGAGCTGCAATGCCAATTTCGGCACCTGCGGCCCGAGCGTCCACGATCAGATCATGCCGTAGCCCCGATCAAAGCCCGCCTTCGCGCAGCCATTCCCCGAACCGCTCCCCGATCATCCACGACGTCACGTTCGTGTTCGTACTGACGATCGTCGGCATGATGCTCGCGTCCGCGACGATGAGGCCCGAGACGCCGCGCACGCGGCCGCGACCGTCGACGGCCGCGTCGGGGGCGCCCTCCGGCCCCATCGGCACGGTGCCGGCCGGGTGATACCCCGAGCCGGAGCTGAACCGGATCCATTTGTTGATTTCCTTGCGATCGCGGAGGACGCGGTCGGCGGGCCAGAAAGGGACCACGAGGTCCCGCAAGGGTTTCGTGCGCGCGACGTGCCCTGCGAGCTCCATGGCCTCCACGAGGCGCGCGCGGTCCTCGGGATCGCCGGCGAAGGCAAACTCGATGCGAGGTTTGTGGTGGGGATCGGCGCTCGTCCAGGTGATCGTGCCGTGGCCGCGGGGTTTGCCGATGCAGCAGGAGATCCCGCCGATCGGCATGTAACGGCCCGGCAAGGCGAAAAACGAGAAGGGCTGGAGCTGCATGTCGCTCGGGAAGGGGCTCCCCTCCGAGGTGTATCGCAGCACCGTTTGCACGAGAGGATGGGTGATCTGGAGGGTGCCGTATTGCTTCGGGATGAAAGCCGCGAGCGCTCCCGGGTGATCGAGGAGGCGCGCGCCGACGGCCAACACGTCGGAGACGACCTCCACGCCGAGCCGCGCGAGCAAGGCCCGAGGCCCGATCCCCGAGCGGAGGAGGATGCCCGGCGTGGCCGTGGCGCCCGCCGAAAGAATGACGCGTTCGGTGGCGAGGACCTCGACGCGGCCCTCGGTCTCGACCTCGAGCCCCGTGACCTTGCCATTCTTGAAAAGGACACGCCGAACCGTGGTGCCGGGGCGTAGTTTCAGGTTTTCCCGGCGCCGCACGTCCTCGCCGAGATAACAACGCGCGGCGCTCATGCGTACGCCGTCGACCTTGTTCATGGGTTGCGGGCCCACGCCGAAGGGATCCGGGTCGTTCTGGTCGGGGCAGGCGGGAAAACCGAGCGCGCGGCAGGCCTCGACGAAGGCGGCCTGGAAAGGGACGAGCTCCTCGGGCGGATGACGTCGGATCGGCACGGGGCCGCCGCGGTTGTGCCAGCGGTTCTGAATGTCCCGATCGTCTTCGATACGTTTCAAGGCCGGAAGGCAATGCTCGAAGCTCCACTCCGGCAGGCCGAGCGCCGCCCATTCGTCGTAATCGTAGGGCTGTCCTCGGAGCGCGATGCATGTATTGACCGCGGAGGAGCCGCCGACGACCCTGCCGCGCGGGTATTGCCAGGGATCGTGCCCCGGCATCGGCACGTAGGAGAGGCCCCAGTCGTGGGAATTCATGGAGTTTCGCGTGCCGTCCACCAGATCACCCGGTAACGTCGCGCTCGGGGGGTAATCGGGGCCGGCCTCGACGAGCAGCACCTCGCGATCCGCGCGTTCGGTGGCGCGGGCCGCGATCACGGCGCCGGACGAACCGGCGCCCACCACGATGGTATCGGCGTGCATGCGCCGGAGGGTACCATGTTTCTGATTCGTTGGCGCGGCGAACGGTGAGGCGCTTCAGCGGTTCGCGGGGGGCCTCATTCCTTTTTTTCCTCTCCCTTGACCGTACTTTCGGCTTCGTTCTTGCGGCGTGTCTCGGCGGCTTTCGTGGCGATTCGGGAGCGATACTCGATGGTTTTCTCGAAATGCGCCAGAAGCTCCGGCTTCTTTCCGCGGGTGCCCTTGTCCACGGCCTGTGCGCCGAGGGCGCTCACGTCTTCCTCCCTGTTGTTCTCCAGGCGGCCACGCGACTCGCGCGCGACTTCGAGGGCCTTTTCGAGGAGTCCTTCTTTCACGCGGAGCTGCGCGATGCCAGCCGTGTCGGCGACGATACGCTGGTAGGTGGCCGGATGGATCTCGGCCTCGTCCCCGTATTTGGGGACCGCGTGCAAAAGCTCGGTCAAAACGTCGTCAAAGCCCTCCTGCTCGCCCCGGGCGCCTTTGAGGCCATTCGGGGGGAGGTCGACGAGGAGATGCTTATCGTCCGTGAGATCGATGACGAGGGAGCCCGTGTAAGCGGGCCCTTCGATACGTGCCATGTAGCCTCCGTTTTGTTGAGTGATGGACGGTACCTCACTGTACCCACGGCCTGTCAAGCGTAAATTGTGGGGTAACGCCGTGTTCCGGGGAGATAGGGCGGGATGTCGGAGGCCGAGGTCGGGTTGCGGGAGGCCGCGGTCGGCCTTCGGCGTACACGGGCGGCCTTCGCGGAGGCCGTGATCGGGTTGTTGAGGGCTGCGGGCGGGTTGTTGGAGGCCGTGGTCGGGTTGTTGGAAGCCGTGGCCGGGTTGTTGGAAGCCGTGGTCGGCCTCCGGCGTACCCGGGCGGCCTTCACGGAGGCCGTGGGCGGCCTGCTGGATCACGATAGCAACCAGCCGGAGCACGAGCGCGGCCTATGGGAGGCCGCGTTCGGTTTGCCCGAAGCCGCGGGCAAGCTATCGGATCACGCGGGCGGCTTCGTGGGAGCCCGAGAGGAAGCCGTGATGAGCGGAGGGCCCCCGTCCTCGTGACCGCTGCGCTCGGGGGCTCTGGCGTGCGGACATTGTGCGGCCGACCTACCGAAGATCGAGCTTGCTCCCACCTCGCGGGATGTTGCACAACGATCGCCAGGAACAACGCAGGTCCGCGCACACCGCCGCGGGGGTGGCTGGCCGTCGCCTGCGATAACCGAAGGGTCCACCCATGGCCTGGCTTCCCTCCGTCCGCCTACGGGGCGGGACGGTCTTGGCATTTTTGCATTTCGTCATGACTTGCCTCGCGATGTCGTTCGCCGCCGGCTGCGCACCGCCGCGGCCTCCGTACCGCGAGATCCACGTATGCGCACGTCCTCCGGTGATCCCGGCGAACGTCCGGAGGTGGTCGGTTTCGAACTCCGGGACGTTTCTGT
>JANMGF010000987.1:0-6653 GCA_031374535.1 Polyangium sp. (in: bacteria) | reverse complement strand
CGCCCTCGCACCCGGGCCTCTTGCAGGCCACCAAGGACCTCGAGCGCGCCATCGAGAAAGATCCCACCTTTCCCGAGGCCCACCTCGAGCTCGGCCGCGCGCTCCTCGTCCTCGGCCGCGCCGAACCTGCGCTCGCCGCTTTACGCAAGGCCACCGAGCTCTCGCCGAACGACGCCGAAGCCCATTCCGCGCTCGGCGTCGGCCTCGTCGCCACGGGAAAACTGGAGCCCGCGGTGCGGGAGCTCTCGCGCGCCGCCGAGATCGAATCGGGCGTCGCCGAACGATTCACCAATCTCGGCACGGCCCTGCTCGCGCTCGGAAAAAGCCCCGAGGCCGTACGCGCCTACGAACGCGCTGCGCGCCTCGCCCCGAACGATGCGCGCGTGCAGAACGACCTCGGTACGGCGCTGCTCACGCTGAACGACACGGAGCGCGCCATTCGTTGCCTCGAGACCGCCGTCACGCGGGATCCGCGCCGCGCCACCTATCGCTCGAACCTCGGGTATGCGATCGCGCAGAAGGGCGATCTCGAGCGGGCGAAGGTCATCTACCGCGAGGCGCTCGCCCTCGATCCGGCGCTCGTGAGCGCGTGGGTGAACCTCGGCAACGCCCTCGCCAAGCAGCGCAAATTCAAGGAGGCGCGCGAGGCTTACGAGAAAGCCGAGGCGCTCGATCCCGAGGATCCCCGCGTCAAGGCCGTGCTCCTCGAGCTCTCGGCCCTCGAGAAGGGCAGCCCGGGGGCCACTTCTCCCGACAAACGCTGACCCTCAGCCCGACTCGCACGTCTTTTTCGTCACCGCGTGGCGGAACTCGAACATCTTTTCGAGTTTTTGCCGTGCGAACCTCCCGCCGAAGAAGGCGCCGAGCGGGCCGAGCGGCAGCTCGTATTCGATCGAATCGACGAGCCAGGTCCCCCCCTCGCCGTCCGGATCCATCGTATGCGTGTGCACCCACCGGGCGAACGGGCCCTCGACGACCGTGTCCTGGAACATCCGCCCCTTCTCGTAGGCCGTATGCACGGCCACCAGGCGTTGTTTGACGGGGCCGATGTAGGTCTCGATGACGGTGCGCGCGCCGGTCTCGAGGCCTCCCTTTCGTTCGACGATGCGGGCACGCTCCCACGGCGGCAGAAGGAGGCTCAGCGCGTCGGGGCGCTCGTGGAAGGCGAAGACGACGGCGGGCGGGGCTTGGATGCGGGTACGTTTCTCGAAGACGGGCACGGTCCTCTCGTATAAGGAAGATTCGCAGGATGGCCAGGGTTCGACGATGAGCATCGACGCGGACGACATCGTGGCCGTGGGCGGCAGCCTGGAGCCGCGTGTGCTCGTCGAGGCGTACCGGCGAGGTGTTTTTCCCTGGCCGATCGACGGCCTCGAGGTATTGCCCTGGTTTTGCCCGAGAGAGCGGGCCATCCTCGATTTCTCGTTGATCCACATCTCGCGCAGCATGCGCCGCGAGCTCAGGAAGACCCCGCTCCGCTGCACGGTCGATCGGGCATTCGACGAGGTCATCGAGCGCTGCGCCGAGGTCCCGCGCCCCGGGCAGGACGGCACCTGGATCACGACCGAGCTCATGGACGCCTACAAGGACCTGCACGTGCTCGGGTTCGCGCACAGCGTCGAGGTATGGGACGGGGACGAATCGCTCGTGGGCGGGATCTACGGCGTCTGCGTCGAGGGGTATTTTTCGGCCGAGAGCATGTTCCACCTCGCGCCCAATGCCTCGAAGATCGCGCTGCTTCACCTCGTCGACCATTTGCAGAAGGCGGGCTGCGATTGGCTCGATATCCAGGTGATGACCCCCCACATGAAGGCGCTCGGCGCGGTCGTCCTCACGCGGAGAGCGTTCCTCGACAGGCTCGCCCGGACGCGGGCTTTGGGGCTCCAGCCGTTCGGGGCGTGAGCGCGGGGCGTGCGCGCCGCCGTGTGTTGGGAAACCCCTTGACACCCGGCCGCTTCGCACATACTTCGCACACGAAACATACGTGGCCTCCCTCCCTCCCGAAACCAAGCCCGGGGTCGATGCGATCGTCGAGACGATCATCTACCTCTACACCGAGTCGCGCCGGCTCACGAAGGGCATGGCTGCGCAGTTCGGGCTCACGGGCCCGCAGCTGACCGTCATCAAGCTGCTCGAGGAGCTCGGGGATCTCTCGCTCTCGTCGCTGTCGGAGCGTATCCGCGCCCAGAACAGCACGGTGACCGGGATCATCGACCGCATGGAGCGCGAGGGCCTCGTCAAGAGGGAGCGGTCGACGACCGATCGGCGCGTCGTTTACATCCGGCTCAGCGAAAAAGGGCAAAACCTCGCCCGCGAGATCCAGGTCGAGCCCATGGAGATCTTCCGGAGCGCGCTCACGAGTTTGCCCCCGGGCGACATCGCAGACCTGCTTCGGATCCTGAGCAAGCTCCAGAAACGCGTCCTCACGCACGTCGAGGGGGGCGTGCCCGAGGCCGAAGACGTCCCCCGACACGTGGAAGAAGAGGGAGAGCCATGAAGGAGAAGCCGTCGTTCACGGGTGAAACCAAGAAGTCCGGCGTGCGTGATCCGGATATCTGCGTCGTCACCTGCGCGGTGACGGGGGTCCTCGCCAATCGCCGGCAGAACCCGGGCATTCCTTATACCCCCGTCGAGATCGCCGAGGAATGCAAGCGCGCCTATGACGCGGGCGCCTCGGTCGTGCACCTGCATGCCCGGAACGACGACGGATCGCCGACATTCTCCCCGGCCGTCTTCGCCCGCATCAAGGAGGAGATCCGCGCGCGCTGCCCGATTATCCTCAATTTCTCGACGGGCACCATCCTCGAAGACGTCTCCGACCAGTGCACCTACGTGCGCGAGAGCAAGCCGGAGATCGCCGCCCTCAACATGGGCACCATGAATTACGCCAAGTATTCACCCAAGCGCAAGCAATTCGATTTCGATATGGTGTTTCCCAACACCTATTCGAAGATCATCAAGCTGCTCGAGGTGATGAACGAGGCGGGCGTCAAACCCGAGCTCGAATGTTTCGACACGGGGCACACGAACGGGGTCGCCCCGCTGCTCGACATGGGCGTGCTCCGGCCGCCGCTTCAATTCTCGTTCATCATGAACGTGCTTGGCGGCATTCCGGGGCACGTCGAGTCGCTCCAGCTCCAGACCAAGATCATGCCCGCCGGCTCGGAGTGGGAGGTCATCGGGATCAGCCACGGCGCCTGGCGCATGATCGCCGCGGCCCTCGTGCTCGGCGGGAACATTCGTTGCGGGCTCGAGGATCACCTGTATCTGCCGAGCGGCGAGATGGCGACGTCGAACGGGCAGCTCGTCGAGACCGCGGTGCGCCTCGTGCGTGACGTCGGGCGGAGGCCCGCGACGGTCGAGGAGGCGCGCGAGATCCTCTCGCTCGGGGCGCCGCGATGATGGAACGCACGTACGGGATGATCGATGTCGCGGCGGGGGAACACGGCGCGCTCTGGATCACCCTGAAAAACCCGGCCCGGAAAAACGCCATCGGGCCGGCGATGGTGAATGAGCTGCTCTGGGCGCTCTCGGACGCGGCCGAGGATCCGGCCGTCCGTTCGATCGTGCTCACGGGCGCGGGGGACGCTTTTTGCGCTGGCGGTGATTTCGCGCAGATGGCGTCGGGCGGGCCTGGCGCCGAATTGCCGCCGAAAGGCGATTACGCGGACCTCTTGCTCGCGATCACCCGGTCGCCGAAGCCGCTCGTGGCGCGCGTCAATGGTCATGCCATGGGCGGCGGTCTCGGGCTCGTCGCGGCTTGCCATTTCGCGGTCGCTTCCCGCAACGCGAAGCTCGGCACGCCCGAGATCAACGTGGGCCTCTTCCCGATGATGATCATGGCCGTGCTCGCGCGCGTCGTGCCGCAGCGGCGCCTGCTCGAAATGATGCTTTTCGGCGAAAAGATGGACGCGGACGCCGCGGCGGCCATGGGCCTCGTGGGAAAGGCCGTCGATCCGGAGGGGCTCGACGCGGAGGTCCTTCGAATCGTGTCGAACGTCGCCCAGAAGAGCCCTGTCACGGTCAAGCTCGGGCTCGAGGCCTTCGCGGCGCAGGCCGATCTCGCGCTCGCCGACGCCTTGCCCCTCCTGCGGGATCGCCTCGTCGCGTGTTTCGCGACGGACGACGCCCGTGAGGGCCTCATGGCATTCCTGCAGAAACGTCCTCCCCAGTGGACCGGCAAGTAGAGGTGATCCATGAACATGCGTGAGCTCCTCGCGGACCTCGAAGCCCGGCGCGCCGAAGTGCGCAAGATGGGCGGCGAGGACAAGATCGCAAAGCAACATTCCCGCGGCAAGTTGACGGCCCGCGAGCGCCTCTCGGCCTTCTTCGACGACGGCGTGTATTTCGAGGTCGGCATGCACGGCACGCAGATGGGCCTCGCCGCCGGCTCCGAAGGCCGCGATCGCCCCCCTGCGGACGCGGTCGTCTGCGCCTTCGGCAAGGTCGACGGCCGCATGATCTGCGCCGCCGCTTATGATTTCACCGTCAAGGGCGGCAGCATCGGGCATACCGGCGAGGAGAAGGTCACGCGCCTGCGCCAGATGGCCCTGCGCGGCCGCTGGCCCATCGTGTGGTTCATCGATTCGGGCGGCGCGCGTATCGATCCCGGATCGAGCCACCCGGACATGATCTCGCTCTTCGCCGGCAGCGGTCATCTTTTCCGCGAGCAGGTCGTCATGAGCGGCGTCGTCCCCCAGGTCGCGGCCATGGTCGGCCCCGGCGCCGCGGGCACGGCCTACATCCCGGGCCTCGCCGATTTCGTGCCCATGGTGAAGGACGTAGGCTCCCTGGCCCTCGGCGGCCCGCCCCTCGTCAAAGCCATGACCGGCGAGGACATCTCGGAGCAAGAGCTCGGCGGCTCGAAGGTCCATTCCACGAAGAGCGGCGTGGGCGACGGCGAATACAAGACCGACGCCGATTGTATCGCCGCGATCAAGAAGTACCTCTCGTTTTTCCCGTCCCATTGCGAGGAAGAGCCGCCGCGCGTCCCCTCGACCGATCCCACCTTTCGCCGCGAGGAATCCCTCCTCGATCTGCTCCCCGAGAACCCGCGCAAAGCGTACGACATGTACAAGCTCATCGCGGCGATCGTGGATCACGGCGACTATCTCGACATCAAGCCCCGCTTCGCGCGCCAGATCATCACCTGCCTCGCGCGTATCGGTGGCCAGAGCGTCGGCGTCGTGGCCAACCAGCCGAACCACATGGGCGGCGTGCTCGACGTCGATTCCGCCGACAAGGCCGCGCGGTTCATGCAGATCTGCGACGCCTTCAACATCCCGCTCGTTTTCCTGCAAGACGTGCCTGGCTTCATGATTGGCTCCAAGGTCGAGCACGAGGGCATCATCCGGCACGGCGCCAAAATGCTGCACGTCATGAGCGCCGCGACCGTGCCCAAGGTGACGGTCGTCGTGCGCAAGGCTTATGGCGCCGGGTATTACGTGATGTGCGGGCGCGCCTACGAGCCCGACCTCATCGTCGGTTGGCCGACCGCGGAGATCAGCGTGATGGGCCCCGAGGGCATGCTTGGCATCGCCGCGCGGAAGCTCTTCGGCGACGCCCCCCCGCCCCCCGAGGTCAAGCAGCAGATGATCGACATGCTCCAGAAGAACATCGACGTCATGAAGGTCGCCGGCTGGGGCCTCATCGACGACGTGATCGATCCGCGCGACACGCGAAAAGCCGTCGCCTGGGGCCTCGAGCTCGCGCGCCACAAGCGGATCGAGCGGCCCTTCCGCAAGCGCGGCATCATTCCCGTCTGACCTGCCGGCGCCTCGTCACGGCGCCTCGTCCCCCGCCTCCTCGTTCTCCACACCCCGGGACCGCCATGCCCTTGGCGACCGGTAACAAATAGTGTCGGTGGGGGACCGCTCCATGCTAGGCTGAATCATCGGCGCAGATCTTGGATAGAGGTCTTCGCCGTTCCCGCTTGTGGTCGCCGAAGCATCTCTCCGCCCGGACAACAGGGCTGACCGTGAGGAAACAATGAACAACGAGCAGAAGCTTCTGGTCCAGAAGACCTTCGACATGATCGCGCCGATCGCGGACGCGGCTGCCGAGCTGTTTTATGGTCGACTCTTCGAGGTCGATCCCACGCTCAAGCCCCTGTTCCGGGGCGACATGAAGGACCAGGGCAAGAAGCTCATGTCCACGCTGAAGGTGGCGGTGCACGCGCTCGACAAACTCGACGCGCTGATCCCGACCGTGCAGGCGCTCGGCCGGCGCCACCTCGCGTACGGCGTCCGCGACGATCACTACGACACCGTGGGCGCAGCGCTGCTCTGGACGCTCGAGAAGGGCCTCGGCGAGGCGTGGACGCCCGACACCAAGGAAGCGTGGATCCACGTCTACGGCGTGCTCGCGAAGCTCATGAAGGACGCGGCCAACGAGGTCGCGCCTCTCTCGCTCCGTACGCCCCTGTCGCGCCGTGGCAGCGCGCATCGGCTCCCCGCGGTCAAGCGTCCCTCGTACCGTCCGCCGATGGGCCGCCCCTCGATGCCGCCCGGCTCGCGGATGCCCGCCTCGATCCAGGCGCTTTACGGCGGGACGAGCTCGCAGTCGGGTCCTGGCTCGGCCAGCGGCTCGCCCAGCACGCGCCTGCCGCGTATCTCGAACCCGCCCACCATCACCTGACACAGGCTGCTGCGCGG
>JANMGF010000986.1:0-18773 GCA_031374535.1 Polyangium sp. (in: bacteria) | reverse complement strand
CGGAAGGCGCCCGTGAGTTTCTCGTCCTTCGTGACGCCCTTGCTGCGGTCGATGCTCGGGTCGTCGTTGTAGATGCCCTTCGTGCTGAAATCCCAGCCGAGGTACACATCGAGCGCGCCGAACCGGCCCGCATCGCCGCCCATGTCGGGAGGCAATACGTGCTCGCCGATCTGCGGCACGCCCGTCACGTGGAACGTGTTGTCCGTGAATGCCGGGCCCGCGTGGCACTCGACGCACGCCGCCTTGCCCACGAAGAGCCCGAGCCCACGCTTGGCGCTCTCGCTGATCGCCGCGCTCTCGCCGCCCACGTACCGATCGAAGGGCGCGTCGTCGCTCTGCAAGAGCCGGAGGTAAGCCGCGAGCGCCTTGCCGTAGTTCGCGTAGGCGCGGTTGATCACGCCGCGATCTGCCTCGGGCAAGCTGTTCCACACGTCGGGCGCCTTCGTCGGCGACGCGGGCACCGGGAAACGCGACGCGTCCGGGTGCTCCGGATCGAGCGCAGGATCGAGGTCCGGCTCGAAGAGCTCGTCGTACGCTGCTCGGTACTCCGGCTGCTCGTAGAGAAAATGTACGATCCCGGAGCGATCCGTGCCCATGACGAACTCGGCCGGGATGAGGCATTTGCCCCAGAGGTTGTCGTTGAACCCCACCCAGCCGAACCAATCGGTGTACGTCGCGACGTTCACCAGCGTCGGCGCGTTGCGGAAGAACCAGTTCACGCCGATCGACGTGTTCGACGGCTTGGAACGCGTGTCGACGAACCAGTCGGTCTCGATGTGGCAACTCTGGCAAGAGACCCGGCCCGTCTCGCCGACCTGTCCGAGATCGTTCGCCACCTCGATCGGCCCCGCGTATCCCTTCTCGAAGAAGAGACGTTGCCCGAGCTCGGCGGCCTTCCGATCATCGGCGAACGCGTTCGTCGTGTCCGCCTCGAGCGGCGGGAGCGGCGAGAGCTTCTGGATCGCCAACCACTCCTCCGACGAAAAACGCCCATCGACGAGCGCCTCGGTCGTGTCGCCGCAGCCCAGGACGAACGCCGCCACCACATACAACCATGAGCCCCTTCGCTTCCCCATGAGTCCTCCTCGCAAGCGAAGCTTCGCGCCCCTTCTCGCGCGAGAACATCCTAACGAACGCGATGGGGCAGGGGATAGCGTGATGTTTTACCGATACCCCTCGGCCTGCAGCGCAAACATCCGCGCGTACCGCCCGCCCTCCGCGACGAGCCCTTCGTGGTTGCCCTCCTCGATGACGCGGCCGGCGTCGATCACCAGGATCCGATCGGCCATCCGCACCGTCGGGAAGCGGTGCGACACGACGAACGTCGTCCGGCCCTCGGCTAGCTTGCGGAACCGTTCGAAGACCGCGTGCTCCGCCTCCGCGTCGAGCGCCGCCGTCGGCTCGTCGAGCACCAGCACGTCCGCCTCCTCCCGCATGAAAGCCCGCGCGAGCGCCACCTTTTGCCACTGCCCGCCGCTAAGCTCCGTCCCGTCCTTGAACCACCGCCCGAGCTGCGTATCGAGCCCGCCCGGGAGGGCCGCGAGCACCTCCTCCGCGCCCCCGCGGGAGACCGCGCGCGTGAGCCTGTCCTCGTCTTCCATGTGTGGCGTGCTCCCGAAACCGACGTTCTCGCGCGCCGTGAGCTGGTAGCGGTTGTAGTCCTGGAACACGACGCCGATGCGACGCCGGAGCGCGTCAATGTCCCAGTCGGCGAGGTCCTTGCCGTCGAGCAAGATCCGCCCCTCGGTCGGCGTGTAGAGCCGCGTGAGCAGCTTGATCAGCGTGGTCTTCCCCGAGCCATTGTGCCCCACGAGCGCCACGTTTTGCCCGCGCGGCACGAAGAGATCGAGCTTTTCCAGCGCGAGACGCGTTTGCCCTGGATACCGGAAGCTCACCCCCTCGAAGCGGATGCCTCGTTCGGCCCCCGCTGCCGTTTCGCCCTCGTTCGTGGCCTCCGCGAGGAGCGGGGTCGGCTTCTCGGTCGCCCCGTCCTTCGTGGGGATCGCGAGGTACGAGAAGAGGTTCGACATGTACAGGTTGTGCTCGTACATGCCGCCCAGCGCCGACAGGATCGACTGGAAGGCCTGCTGGCCCTGCCGGAACGAGATGCCGTAGAGCACGAGGTCCCCGAGCGTCAGCTCCCCGCTCGCCGCGCCCATCGCCATCGTCGCGTAGCAGGCGTAAAACGCCCCCGTGCCGAGCAAGGACAGCCCCCAGCCGAGGCTCGCGCGTTTCACGGCGAGCCCGCGATCCTCGCGATAAAACTTCTCGCCGAGCGCGCGGAATCGATCGAGCAGGAGCGGGCCGATGCCAAAGAGCTTCACCTCCTTCGCGTGCGCGTCGTTCGCCAGGACGTACTCGAGGTAGTTGAGCTTTCGCGCCTCGGGCGAGCGCCAGTTGCGGATCCGGAACGCGAGGTTGCCGAGCTTCACCTCCGCGATCGCCCCCGGCAGCGACGCGAGCGCGAGCGCGAGCACCGCGAACCCGCTCCAGCGCAGGAGCAGCGCGCCGTACCCCGCGAGCGTCACCATGCTTTGTACGATCCCGAAGGTCTCCGTCACCATCGCGAGTGGCCTCGACGACGCCTCGCGTCGCGCCCGCGTGAGCTGATCGTAGACGGCCGGCTCCTCGAAATGCCGGAGCTCCAGGGTGAGCGCCTTCTCCAGGATCGCCCCGTTGATGTCGAGCCCGAGCCGCGCGCCGATGAGCGACCGCAAGAGCCCCATTCCGCGCTGCGTCAGCGCGAGCGACGCCACCAGCGCGAGCTCCACGAGCACCCAGCGCAGCGTCGCCTCGCGCGAACGAGCGGCTACCGCGTCCACGATCGCCTTGCCCGCGTAGGCCACGCCGAGCGGCAGCACCGCGGCGGCCATGGTCAGCGCGAAGAGCGCGATCGTCGCGAGCTTCGCCGAGCGGAAGAGCAACATCAACGTGCGTGGTGTGTGCTCGAAGCTGCCGCGCAGGCGGGCGAAGAAGGGGATCTTGGGGCTCGGCTCGGCCATCGAGGCCCATTGTTGCGCGCCCTTCGCCTTACCGCCCGTGCCGTACGTGGGGGCACGGCCGAGCACATGCCCGCTGTTGACGCCTCGTGCCCTCTGTGGTCATGCTTGCGACCAGCGTTGGGTTCGTTCGTTTGGCCCTGCGTGCTTTCTTTTCCTTCGACGCCGAGGCGGCAAAAATGCGTGGACGCTGGCACAGGTTGGGGGTCGCCCTCGTGGCGGTGGTGTGCTCGTCGGCTTGTGCGACGGGTGTGGTCGACAAGACGTCCGGGAGTGGTGACAGCAGCGGTGAAGGGGGCGAGACGGGGCAGGGCGCCGCGGGCGGGCAGGGCGGCGACGCCGGCTCGGGCGGAATGGGCGGCGCGGGAGGCGAAGGGGGAGCGGGCGGAGGCGGGGGAGCGAGCAGCAGCAGCTCCACCGGCGTGGGCGGCGGCGGCGGCAACCCGCTTTGCGGCAATGGCGTCATCGACCCGGGCGAGCAATGCGACAGCGCGGAGTTCGGCGGCAAGACCTGCGCGAGCATCGGCCTCGGATCGGGCAACCTGGTCTGCAATCCCTTCTGCGGCATCGTCGCGAGCGGCTGCGTGCCGAAAGAGATCTGCAGCGATTACAAGGACAACGATCAGGACGGCCTGACGGATTGCTCCGACGACACGTGTTTCCAGGAGCCCTCGTGCCTCGACTCGTGTTTTTCGCCGAAATCGATCCTCGTGCCCGGCTGGTTCAGCGGCGACTCGACCGGGAGGCCCGCGAACCACGCGGCCTCCTGCTCGCCCGCGAGCGGCCCCGAGGCCATCTTCGAGGTCCTGATCCCCGCGACGGGCACGTTCACGGCCACCGTGAGTAGCTGGTCCGGCAACGATTTCAGCGTCTCGGTGCGCACCACGTGCGCCGATCCCGCGAGCGAGCTCGCCTGCAACAACGAGGGCGATCCCTTCGGCGGCAAGGGCGACGTGGTCACGCTGGAGGTCGTCCAGGGCCAGAAGCTCTTCGTCGTCGTCGACGGCTCCGCGGGCGGCTCCGGCTTCTTCGACCTCAACGTGAACATGCCCCAGCCCGAGAGCTTCTGTTACGATTTCTACGACGACGATCAAGACGGGTACATCGATTGCGACGACCCGACCCAGTGCCAGGCGACGTTCGAATGCCAGCCGGGCGTGAAGTCGGTCGGCGAGTCGTGCTTCGCGCCCTCCGAGTGCGCGGCGAACGCGAACGACCCGGCCTGCCTCCAGAGCTTCCAGGGCTTCCCGAACGGGTATTGCACCGAGTGGTGCGACGCCGCCGTGCAGGACTGCCCCGGCGACGCCTGGTGCGCGGACATCGGCCTCGGCAGCGTGCACGGGGTCTGCCTCGACGGATGCGTGGTCGACGCGGATTGCCGCCTCGGGTATGCCTGCGTCGACGAGGGCCACCCGACCAAGGTTTGCCGGCAGGGGCCCGAGGCGAACTGCTCGAACTACCAGGATGACGACAACGACCAGCTCAGCGATTGCGAGGACCCGAGCTGCCAGCCGACCCTCGAATGCAAGCCCGGCTCGAAGGGCGCGGGCCAGCCCTGCACGGCCTCGAACGAGTGTTATGCCGGGCAGAACGATCCCCTCTGCGTCTCGCAGGACTACTTCGGCTGGTCGGGCGGCTATTGCTCGGAATACTGCAACTTCGCGGACGATTGCGGGCCTGGATCCGTGTGCGTGAGCTGGTTCTTCTTCCCGAGCGGCGCGGGCACCTGCATGCGCACCTGCCAGAACGACAGCCAGTGCCGCCCGGGGTACTTCTGCCTCGACAACGGCTTCAACCAGAAGATCTGCGTCTTTTGACGGAGGAGCTTTGCCATGCGCGATAGAATGCGACTTCACGCCACGGCCTTTCGGCGCGTCGCCCTCGCGGCGGCGACCCTCGCGCTCCTCGCGCCCTTCGCGCCGGCCGCGTGCTCGGCGAACGGCGCCCAAACGGACTTCGAAGGGGACGGCGGCGCCGGCGGGCAACCAGGCCAGGGCGGCGCGGGCGGCATGGGCGGCAGCGTGAGCTCCACGGGCAGCGGCGAAGGCGGCGATCTCGGGTTCGACGCCGGCGCGCAGGGCGGCTCGGGCGGCGGGATCGTCAACTGCGACCCCAAGACCCAGGAGGACGACGTCGACGCCGACGGCTACACCGAGCTCGAGGGCGATTGCAACGATTGCGACAAGAACCGCAATCCGAACGCCGTCGAGGTGCTCACAGAGCCGGGCAAAGACGCGTTCGACGAGAACTGCGACGGCAACGTCGACGAGCAGGCGATCGTCCTCTGCGACGAGGGGCTCGCCATTGACAGCATGGAGCCCATCGACGGCGCCCGCGCGGCCGATCTTTGCAAGGTCTCCGCGGGACCGGGCGACTGGGGCGTGGTCTCGGCGAAATGGACCATGGCCGACGGTTCGCCGCCACCCGTGGGAGCCGAGACGAACTTCCACCTCGGCCACGGCATGCTGACGGCCTTCGGCCCGAACATCTCGACGCGCCGGGGCAGCCGCCTGCTCGCGCTCTCGAGCGGCACCGCCCGCCAGCCCACGGATCCCGGCTATCAATCGGTCGGCGGCTTTGGCAAGGGGTATACGGGCTCCCATCCGCAGGGCTTCCCCAAGGAGTCACCCGCGTGCCCCGGCACGACCACGGGCACGCCGAACGATCCGACCGGGCTCGAGGTCGTCGTGCGCGTGCCGTCGAACGCCTATGGCTTCTCGTTCGACTTCAACTTCTACACCTACGAGTGGCCGGGCTTCATCTGCAGCCAGTTCAACGATTTCTTCGTCGCCTTGCTCTCGCCCATTCCCCCCGGGCAGAGCGACGGGAACGTCTCCTTCGACAGCCAGGGCAACCCCGTCAGCGTCAACAACTCCCTCCTCGAGGTGTGTGGTTGTCCGGGCAACCCACCCTCGCCCTGCCAGGCCGGCGGCAAGACGTTCCAGTGCACCCTCGGCAACATCGACCTCATCGGAACGGGCTTCGGCTTCGACGGCGACGACGGACAGGACCACGCCTCCACGGGCTGGCTGAAGACCCAGGCCCCCGTCCTGCCCGGCGACGAGGTCACGATCCGCTGGGCCGTCTACGACTCCGGCGACGGCTCGCTCGACACGACGACGCTCGTCGACAACTGGCAGTGGATCGCCAAGCCCGGCACCACCGTCGGGACGCAGCCCATCCCCAAGTAAAAAGGACGAACCGCGTTCGCCCACGTTGGGCCTCCCAAGCGGCGGCCCTTCGCGCTAGCATGGCTCGCTGATGTCCCTTTCCCCGGCCGCGACGTTCGACCGATACGTCATCGAGGAGCGCCTCGGGGAAGGCGCCGTGGGCGAGGTGTATCGCGCCATGGACACGCGCCTCCGCCGCAAGGTCGCGCTCAAGGTCCTGCGCCGTGATTCCGAGACCGAACCCGAGGCGTGGGAGCGAAACGTCGCGCGTATGCTCCGCGAGGCGCGCGCCGCCGCCGGGCTCACGCATCCGAACATCGTCGCCGTGTACGACGTCGGCGAGCACGACGGCGTCCCGTTCATTGCGATGGAGCTGGTCCTCGGCAAGACGCTCCGATCCTCCATCGGCCGCGACCTTCCCCAGGGCGAACGCCTCGAGCTCCTCCTCCAGGTCGCGCTCGCGCTCGCCGCCGCGCACGCCTCGGGCGTCGTGCACCGCGACGTCAAGCCCGAGAACGTCATGGTCCGCGAGGACGGCGTCGCCAAGGTCCTCGATTTCGGGATCGCCCGCCGCCTCCCCGGCGACCTCGCGACGAACACGCAGGACAGCGGGATCTCGCGCCTCTCGCGGCTCACCGGCGACGGCAGCATCGTCGGCACGCCCGCGTACATGGCCCCCGAGCAGCTCCTCGGCCACGAAATCGACGCCCGCGCCGATCAGTTCTCCTGGGGCGTCCTGGCGTTCGAATTGATGGCGGGCCGTCTGCCCTTCCGGACGGACGGCGGCGGGCTCGGCCTCGTGACCTCGATCCTGAATGACGAGCCGCGCCCGCTCGAAGGCGTGACGGAAGAGCTCGCCGCGCTCGTGGCCCGCGCGCTGGCGAAATCCGCGGACGAACGGTTCGCGTCGATGGAGGATCTCGCCGAGGCGCTCGCGGCCGTGGTCGCGTCGGTGTTTCCCATGGCGCCGCCGGTCCGCAAGAAGATGCTCTCCTCGGGAATCCGGCTCGTGTATGCCCAGGCGCCTGCGCAGGCCGAGACCGAAGCCCCGGCCCTCCCGCCCCCGGCCCGGACGAACCCCATTCTCCTCGTCGGCGCCGCTGCCCTCGCCGCGGGCCTTTTCCTCGGCGGCGTCCTTTTTCTGCTCCAGCGCTCGCAGGACGACGCGCCCCCCCCGATAAGCGCGCCGCCTCCTGCGAAGCCAGCCTCCGAACCCCGCTGATTCAGGGCTTTTTAGCTTTGTCGGCCTCGGGCGCCTTCGCCTTTTCCTCCGGCTTGCTTGCCTTGTCGGCGAGGTCCTTCGCGCGCCGCTTCACGAACACGTCTGGATCCTCCTGCAAGCTCGCGAGCAGCTTCTTCGCGTCGGGATCTTTCTCCGCGACGAGCTCGAGCGCCCGCCCGCGCGCCATTCCCCCGTTCGCTTTGTTCTCGAGGATCCCCCGCGCCACGGCGAGCGCCCGCTTCTTCTGCGCGTCCGACGCCCCCGGCTGCCGGTGCAGGTAAAACAGCGCCGACGCCATCTGCGTCGACTTGATCGTCCCTGCCTTCGCGCGTTTCTCGATCTTGTCGAGCAGCGGATCCCACTCGGCCTTGCACCCGCCTCCTTGCGGATAAAACGAGCAGAGATACGCCGCTTCCCCTGCCACGTCCTCGGCCGCGTCGTCCACGAAACCGAGCCACATGGCGCACGAGTCCGCGGCCCGGGTCGGCGGCGTCCCCGTCCAGAAGGCCGACATCGCCGCCTTGCGCACGACCGCGTCCTTGTCGTTCGTCGCGATGTCCTTCACGAACGCGTAGAGCGTCTCGCCGTTCGAAAAGAGCATCCGCGCGAGCAGGCTCGTGCGCATCTGCTGCAAGGGATGTCCCTTCGCCATCGCCTTGATCCGGTCGCCGAGCCCGGTGTCCGCGTGTTTGATCCCGCCCACCACGCCGCCGAGCTCCTGCGCGACCGTCTTGCTTGGTTCGGCCTCGGCCACCTGGAGGATCCGCTCGGCGAGGGCCTTGTCGTTGCGGAAGACCTTTCCACGTTGCGACAGCGCGCGGCTGCCGAGCCAGCGCACCTGCTCGTTCGTGTCCTCGAGGTAACTCACGAACGTCGCGTCGGCCTTGCCTTCGCGGACGAGGTCGCTCTCCATGAGCGCCTTCATCTCCGGGCACATCGAGTCGAAGCCGTAGGCGCCCCATTTGCAGCCGAGCGCCTTCTTCGACAGGTCGACCACGGCCGCGTCGTTTCCTGCCGCCTCGATCCCCTTGGCGCTCGGCTTCGCTTCTGTCGGCGCCGCGGACCCTGCCGGATCCGGCCCCGACGAGCTTTTGCTGCACCCGAGACCGAGCCCTGCCAGGGCAACGAGCGTGATCGCGCAGGCCGCGCGCGTTCGAGGCGTGTTCATGTCCCCTCCTTACCGCATTTTGGGCGGCTCGGGGGGTCGGCTCAGGCGGCGGCCACCTTCTGCGCGACCTGTTTCGTCCGGCGGATCGGGGGCAGCTCCTTCGCGAGCAGGGCCGAGCCCACCGCGAAGCCCGCGAGCGAGAGCCGGAGCCGGAGGGCATCCACGAGCCCTTCCTGGTGCAGCGCGCTCACGGTCTTGCGCACGTCGCCGCGGCGCACCTTGATGGTGAGGGAGAGGGTCTCGAGATCCATGGCGCGGCCCTCGGTCTGGGCTTCGGCCAGGGCGCGGAGGATGTACGGCGCGATGTCCTGGGGCGTCATCATGATGGTCGGACACTACCTCCTGTGCTGAACATGTGCACAGTTTGTGGACACGATTTTTGTTCAGGCATGAGAGGCTGTCCAGCTCACCGAAGTGAGCCTCGACGTGTGTTTCCTTGCGCGTGATGCGCGTGAGGCTTCGTCCTTATCGGGGATACCTTCGGCCCGACGATATGCGTCGGCGATCTCCACGACGGGATGGATAACAACGTCGCCGGCGAGGCTCTGGCCATCGCGTCCCGCTGCGAGCAAGGGAAACCTCGGAGGAGCGAATGGGGGCGCTCCCCCGAGGTTTCCCTTGTTCCCTCGTTTCAGGCGGCGAACGTCAGCTTCGAGCGCAGGTAGCGGGAGATCTCGTCGAGCTCGTACGGCTTGGGGACGAACCCGACAGCGCCGCACTCGGTTCGCTCGAGCTGGCGTTGCGAGAGCGGGTAGGCGCTCGTCAACACGATACGCGCGCGCGGAAAGTCGTGGCGAATCTCGCGGGCCAGATCCAGGCCGTTGAGCTCCGGGATCATGAGATCGACCATCACCACGTCGTAGCCGGGTTCGTCGCCGAGGTGGCGCTTCACCTCGTCGGCGGACGCGGCGAGCGCGACGCGGTACCCCTCGAGGCGCAAGGCGAGCGAGAGAGATCGGCGCTGGGCACTTTCGCTATCCACGATGAGCACGCTGTGCATGTCTCACCTCCCCTCTCCCACGGGACCTGCAAAAGAATCGTTGACTCTCACCGCACCAAGCAATTGCCGGGCCAAGGGGGGTGGTCCGTCGTGATCCCGCAGATCCGGCGCCTTTTTGGGAGGTGCACGGGTGCACGAGGCCCGGGCGGGGGCGGGCGCGTTGCAGCCCTGAAATCCGGGACGCCGCGCTGGTTTGCGTCTTCGCGATCCAGCGGGGGTGGGGACGCACTTCCCGGCGAGGGTTACGGGCGGCTCGGGGGCGTCGTCGCGGGCAGGGTGCGGGTCCTCGCGAAGCGGCGCGTGGGGTCCACCACCTTCACCTCCCCGAACCGTTGCAAGATCGGACCCACGTTCGCGGCGTCGCCCGAGACCACGATGACGGCGTGGCCGGGGCGCACGTGTTCGGCGAAGACTTTTGTCGCGGCCTCGGGGGAGGTGCTCCGCATCGCGACGGCGCGCTCGTCGAGGGCCTCGTCGGGGAGGTTTCGGGACCAGAGGTCACAAAGCTCGTCGGCGCGTCGACCCGGTCTGCCCGCGTTCACGGCGCGCCATCCCGCGAGGAAACGGGACGCCGTCTCCACCTCGCGGGGGCTCGGCGACGCCTGGGCGAGGGTACGCATGTGATCGAGCAGGGCCGAGAGGGCCTCGCCGGTGCTCTCGTTTTTCGTCTGTGCGTACACGTAAAACGTCGAGGGACCATTGGCGAAGGTCACGGACGTGGAGAAGGTCAGGTAGGCGAGGCCGCGTTTTTCGCGGACATCCGTGAAGAGCCGCCCTGTATATGTCCCGCCGAGCACCTGGTCGGCCACGAGGAAAGCGGCATACCCCGGGTCCGATTCTTTCGGGCCGAGGGAGCCCAGGATGATTTCGCTTTGCGTGCTGCCGGGCCGATCGACGAGCGTGATTTTCGTCGACTCCGGGGGCATCGGATCCGTGAAGGAGACGGCCGGAGGGGCCTGTCCACGGAGGGCGCCGAGGTATTTTTCGGCGACCTTGCGGACCTCGTCGGCGCCCACGTCTCCCGTGATCGCCACGAGCATGTTTTTCGGGACGAAGTAGCGGCGATGATAACTCTTGCAATCGGCGGGCTTGATCTGCGTGATCTCCTCGGCCATTGCGTCGTACGAAGCGTAAGGGTGGTGCTCGGCGGGCAAAACGAAGAGGTCTCGGTGGAGCATCATCAAGGCGCCCCAGCGGCCGTCGTTCCGGGCGCTCTCGGCGGCCGATTCGGCGAGCGATTTCTGCACGCGCTCGATCTCCTTCGAATCGAGGCGGGGGCGGGCCACCACGGAGGAGAGGAGTTCGAACGCCTCGGCGAGGCGGGTCGCGGCGACCGAGACGAAAACCACCACGCGATCCGCGTCCACGTCCACGGACAGGCTCGCGCCGAGCGTTTCGAGGCGTTTTTGCATCTCGGCCCCCTCGAGCGCCCCGGCCCCGGACGATACCACGGAGCGCGCGCAAACCGCGGCGAGGCCCGTACGTTCGCCATCCACCGACGATCCCGCGAGCACGGCGACGCGGAGGTGCACGATGGGCACGGCCCGATCGAGCAGGCTCACGACACGCAGGCCATTCTTCAGCTCGACCCAGCTCGTCTTCGGCGCGGAATACGGCTTCGGCGGCGCGGAATCGGGCGGCGGTTCCTTGGGCTCCGGCGGGGAAGTCGTGACCGGCGCGCTGGTATTGGCTGTCTTCGCAGGACCAGGCGTGTGCGTGGGCGAGGGGATCACGGTTTGGCCGGAACAACCTGCGGCGAGGAGGACGGCGAGGCCGAGGAGGCAGGCAAACCGTTTCATCGCGCGCCTTCCGTCTCCATCGCGCGCGCGAGGCTACCCGTGGGGACGGGCTTCGGGCGTGTCTCGATCACGGATCGACGCTCTTTGACGAGATAACGCGCCGCCGCTTTCTGCACGTCCGCCGGCGTCACGGTCGCGAGCCGCTCGAGCTCACGCCCCAGGGTCCGTGCATCGCCGAAAAACATCTCGTATTTGCCGAGCTCGATGGCCCGATTGCGGTTCCACGCGAGGTTCGTGACGAACGCCGTTTCGAGGCGCCTCCGCGCGCGGGTCGTCTCCGCGTCCGTGGGGGGCGCGCCCGCGAGCTCCAGGAGCGCGGCGTCGATCTGGCTTTCTACATTCGCGACGACGGCGTCTTTCGTGAGGCGAACCTCGATACGGAAGAGGCCGGGCCCGCGGCCGAAATTCGCGTCGATTTCGGCGCGCGCCTCGGTCGCGAGCGCCTCGCCCCGCACGAGGCGTGCTCCGAGCCTCGAGCTCTCGCCCTCGCCGAGGATCACCTGCGCCATTCGTAAAGCGTCGTGCTCGCGTGTCCCGGGTTTCGGCACCACGAACCCGTACGAGAGGCCGGGCGTGCGAGCGAGCGCGTCCTCGATGACCTCGCGCCGCTCGGCCTTTTGCTCGGGGACGGCGGGCTCCACGAAAGCCTTGGCCCCGATCCGCGGGACACCGTCGAAATAGCGGTGCACGAGGGCCATCGCCGTGTCGGGATCAAAATCGCCCGAGATGCCGAGGACGGCGGTATTGGGCCCGTAATGCGCCGCGTGAAACGCGCGGACCCAGGCAAGCTCGGCCCGGTCGAGATCCGCGAGCGCTCCGGGCGTCGGGTGTCCATACGCATGACAACCCTCGAAGGCGAGCTCGCCGAGACGGGCCTCGGTTTTCCCGTACGGGGCATTGCTGACACGCAACCGATGCTCCTCGGCGATGACACGTCGTTCGGCCTCGAACGACGCCTGGCTCACGTCGATGTGCCGCATCCGTTCGGCCTCGAGCCAGAGCCCGAGCGCGAGCTCGTTCTCGGGGACGACCATGGAATAGGCGGTCCGGTCGACGGCGGTGATCGCCGTGAGGAAGCCGCCGCGGCCAACGACGAGGGAATCGAAGTCCCCCTCGGCGAGGTTTTTCGTGGCGCCGAACAGGAGGTGCTCGAAGACATGGGCAAACCCGCTCTTGCCCGGCTCCTCGTCGCGTGATCCCACGTCGTAGGTGACGGCGATGGCCACGGTGGGCGAGGCGTGATCCACGTTCATCACGACACGCAGCCCGTTGTCGAGCGTGGCGCGTTGCACGGCGAGGCGCAGGACCGGGGGCGGGTCGAGCTTGGGGGGTGCTGCGAACGACGGCTCTGGCGCGGCGAGCAGCGCGAGGGCGGCGAGGAGCGGGCGCGGCGAGGGGAGGCGCATGGGCGGCTTTTTCCTTGACGAGCCCTACCGCCCTTCGCCCGCGCGCACGCTCGCGAGGCGGTCGTAATGGCGATAACCGAGTTTCGAGAGGGCCTCGGGCGGCGCGAGCCCGATATCGACGAGGGTCTTGATGTCGTACGTCCCCGCCAGCACCGGCGGCCTGTAAGCGTTCATCGTCTCCCGCGTCTGGAACGGGGGCAGCGGGAAGAGGCGCGTGTCCGTGTGCACGTGAACGAAATGCGCCATCGAGGTGCGCGCATACCCCGGGGTCTTCGGCGCGGTGATCACGTGGGGCGTCGCGAGCAGGCGCCCGCCGGTGAGGATCTCGAGTTGCTGGCCCACCTGCGCGACGATGCAGCCAGGCGGCGCCGTGCCCGGCACGAGCTCGCCCCCGGGGCTATCCGCCGCGCCACGCGTACGCAAGAAGAGCCCGCTCTGCTCGTCGGGCCGGGGGCAACGATTGCGATCGCGGTCGAGGAACCAGCCGCCCGGCAGGAGGGTGAGCAAGTTGAAATCGGTGTGCTCCTCGCCCCAGAGGACCCCTTGCGCGTGTTGCTGCTCGTTGAGCGGCAGGTAAAGCAAGGCGCGCGTGATGTGGGGGGCGCCGCGCGTGACAGCGGTGAACGTCTCGCGTGGCAGGGAGAGCGCGTCTGCGCACGCGCGGAGGAGCGCGAGGCCGGCCTCGTGCAAGGCCTGCCCGATCGTCTCGTAATGGGTGCGGAAGCGCGGCCGGTCCTCGGGCCATACGTTCGGCGGGTGGATCTCGGGGTAGAGCTCGGCGGCGACCGGGTCGACCTCGATCGGGGCGGCGAACCAGCACTCCTTGAAATCCGGTTGACCGCCGGCGACGACGGCCTTCTCGGTATTCGGCGGTGTGTATCCGCGCTGGAACCAGAGATCGGCGCGGGCCCACCGTCGCTTCTCGGCCTCGGGCAGCGCGGTGATCGAGAGGAACTCGGTGTAGAACGCGTCGAGCGCCGCGGGGTCGATCCCGTGGTTTTTCACGTACACGAGCCCGTACCGGCCGAGCCCACGCTCGATCGCGGCGGCGGCGCGTCGTTCACGCTCGGCGTCGCCGGAGCCGACGTCCTGGAGGTCGAGAATGGGGATTTCGTCGTGGGGAGTGCCGGACATGGGCGGGGGGACTACCACAGAGGGGGGAGGGGGTGCAATGGGGGTGGGGGAGGCGGGGAGGTCGTTTGGCGCAGCGTGTCCTCACGGGCCCGGGGCGGGCTCACATCGCGCAGAGGCCGTTCGTGCAGTTGTTCGTGTAGCAGTCGGCGTTTGCGGTGCAGGGCTCGCCGATGACCCTCACGCAGGTTTTTGCCCCGTTCATATCGGGATCGGCGCAGCGCGTAGTCGAGCAATCCACGTTGCTCACGCAGGGCTGACCGAAAGCCTTGAGGCAGTTTCCAATGATGCATGCCTCCCCCTCCACGGCGAGGCACGCCTCCCCCATACCATAGTTTGGATCTTCGCCATACTTGTCAATGGTGGAGCATTCGCCGACGAAATTTGGATAGATGCATGTGACACATGGTTCGTCGCACGCAGAGCCACAGCAAACGCCGTCCGTGCAGAACGTCGACACGCAGTCGGCCTTCACGAGGCAGGTCTTCCCCTGCGCACAGGGCGAGCAATTCTCGCCACCACAATCGACATCCGTCTCGTCGCCATTCTTCAGCGTATCATCGCATCGCTTGCAGGCATTCTGAAAGCAATAACCGCCTGCGCCGCAATGAACGTCCACCAGGCACTCGACGCACTGGCCACCGCCATCGCAGAGGCCCGCCGCGCACACCTCACCCGCCGCCTTCGCTGTGCAGGTGCTCGACGTGCCGGCCTGGCTCGTGCATGCGTAACACGCCTCCACTGCGCACGCTGTGCAACCGTCGCCTGCTGTATCGTTCCCGTCGTCGCAGTTCTCGCCCGTGTCGAGGACGCCGTCCCCGCACGCCATCGCCGACCCACCCGATCCACCGGCTCCCGCGCCGCTCGGATCGACCAGGGTGTACTCGTCCAGGCCGAGGATTTGCCCGCAGCCCACCCCGACGAGAGCCATGGTTACCAACCATCCGCAGATTCGCACGTACGTCGCTTTCACCGGTGCCCCATGGTCTCCGGACGGACGTTACCCGAGCTTCAGGCGTACGTGAAGCGAAACGAGGGACGCGAGGTCACAGGCTGGGCAGGACACCGGTTCCTGCCCTCTACGTCGAGTCTTGGGGGGCGTTGGAAGGGTCTGGTGACGCGTGGAACGGCGCGCGGGGGCTCATGGAACCCCCGCGGTCAGTTCACATGGCGCAGAGGCCGTCCATGCAGTTGTTGCTCGCGCATTCGGAATTGGCGAAGCACGGCTCGCCGTTCCCCTTCACGCACGTCTTTGCCCCGTCCATGTCGGGATCTTTGCAGTTGATGGTCGCGCAGTCGGTGTTGCCCATGCAGGGCTGGCCCACCGCTTTTCCGCAGAGCCCACCACCCGAGCACTCTTCACCTTCGGCGGCAAGGCACGCCTCGCCCACCCCGTAGCTCGGGTCTTCGGCGTATTCCGGGATGGCGCCGCACTCCCCGATGGCGCCGGCCAGATTGCACGAAAAGCACGCTCCGTCACATGCTTCGCCACAACAAACCCCATCCGTGCAGAACGTCGTCGCGCAATCCGCGCCCGCCAGGCACGTCTTCCCCTGCGCGCACGTCCCGCATTTCGTCCCGCCGCAATCGACGTCGGTCTCGTCGCCGTTTTTCGTCGTGTCGTCACACGCCGCGCACGTGTTCTGGAAACAATACCCCGTGCCACACTGGGCGTCGGCGGTGCACTCGACGCACTGCCCCGCCTCGGTGCAGACCTTCGTCCCCTCGCAAGCCTCGCCCGCTGCTTTCGGCGTACACGCGCTCGGCGCATTCGCGTCACATGTGTAACATGCGTCCACCGCGCACGACGTGCAGCCATCGCCGTCCGTATTATTGCCGTCGTCGCACGTCTCGCCCATGTCGAGTACGCCGTCGCCGCACGACGTCGCCATTCCACCCGCGCCGCCGGTGCCCGAGCCGCTCGTCACGTCCGGCGGCCGCGGGTCGTTTTCGGGACAACCCCCGAGCGCCGCCATCAGCGCGCCGAGGGCCAAAGCCAAGGTCATCGATGATCCGTACCGATTCATTCGAAAATCAACCTCATTGTTCGTCGGGGCCTCGGCCCTTGATCAGAAGCTCCCCTTCACCACGACGCCGCCCGGCGTCACGTGGAAGGACGCGGAAGGCTGCGATTTCTTGCCTGTGAATGCATAAACCGCTGTACCGGCGCCCACGACACCCGCGCCGATCAACGTCACGATAGCGACGGTCCCCAGCGCCGTGCTCGTCTTTTGCGCGTCGTCGAATTCAGATGTGCAGCTCGGGGTCGCCGAGTTGCACCGGTTCGACTCCCACGTATCGTAACTCCCCGCGTCCACGACCGCCGAGCCAATCGCCGTCCCGATCCCGACCAGCGCAAGCCCTCCCGCCACGCCGGCCCCCGCGAGGATCAGCGTCTTGTTCCGCGCCGGTGCCGGGGGAGGCGGCGGCGGGGGCAACGGTTTCGCCGGGGGAGGCGGCGGCGGGGTGAGCATCAGATCGACCGTGCTCTCCGTGCCGGCCGCGACGGCGAGCTCCTTTTTGACCTCGGGTGCGCCCTCCTTGCGGGCCTCGAGGGTGCGCGCGCCAGGCTCCACGAAGACGGCCCCGGAGAGCGGCGACGTCCCGATCGTGGTGCCATCGACCCGCACCTCGGCGCCGGCGATGTCGACGTTCACGATCACCGAGCCGACCTTCGCCTTCGCCTCGGCGAACATCTTCTCGGCCGCTTGCCGATCCTCGGGTTTCGCCGCCTGTCCCTCGCGCAGGAAAAAAGCGAGATGCTCGGCCGCGTCGCGCGCCTTTCCGAGCTGCATTTCGGAGCGGGCCAGGGCCAGGGCGGTGTCCGGCTTTCGCTCGATCCGGAAGGCCGCGTCGAGCGCCTCGCGCGCCTTGTCGTGCTGGCCAGCTTTCTGCGCGCGCAGGCCTTCTTCGAGTTTTTTCGCTCCGTCCTTCTGCGGATCCGCAGCCAGCCCTCCCTGGGTGGCCTTGGGATCCGTGGGCGCGGGCTGAAGCTTCGGATCCGCCGGCACGGCCGCCTGGGCCTTGGGATCAACGGGGGGCGTGGTTTGCGCCTTCGCAGCAGGGGTGGCCGCCGGCGCGACCACAGGCGCCGTGGGCTTCGGAGGCAATGCCCCGCCCGACTTCGGCGCATCCGCCGCGGCGGCGGACGTCACACCCGCGAGCGTCGCCACGAGCCCGAGCGCAGCCCATGCCGCGCGCCCCTGAATCCCCCTGCGCCGGGCCTCGCCGCCCAGCCGAGCCATCCTTCGTCGTTCCATGCGCCGGCATTGAAACGCACCCCCGCTCCGTTCACAAGAAAAAAGGTGCGCCTTTTCCGTGCCCATGCGTTCCGTCCGCACGGGGCCCGGTCGCTCGGACTTCCAGGCAATCCAAACCCACACCGCCCATACCATGAGAGAAGAATATTGCGGTGTGGGTTTGTCTCCCTTTCCCCTTCTCGTAATTCAACGCGCCCGCCGCTCCGCCCTCCGGGCAGCCTTCTCCGCCGCCGCCTCGGCCTCCTCCTCGGCCAGCGCCGCCGCGAGCTCCGCGCCCTCCTCCTCCCGCGCGCCGCTGCCGGGCCCGCGTCCCTCCTCGATCCGTTTGCCCGGGGCCGCGATCCGCTTTCGATCCCCCCCGTGCTTTCGGGCGAGCTTCTCCCGCCGGAGCTCCTCCTTGCGCCGCCGCGCTGCTTCCTCGTCGGGCGTGAGATCGACGGGAAAGAAATACTTCACCGCGTGCGCCGCGACCCCGACGCCCCAGCCGAGCACCGGGAAAAACCACCAATGTCCGCCCGCCGTCACCATGTCGAGCAGGAAAAAAAACACGCTGAAGACGCCCCACATCGCCGCGTGCCGCACGAGCCGCTGCTTTTGCCCCGCCCGCTGCAAAGACATCCCCTCGGCGCGAGGCCCCGGTGCCTCGAGGTCCCGGCCTTGCGCGGGCCGCAGCGACTCGAGCGCCGCCCGGAGCTCCCCCTCCTCCACCCCGACCTCCCGCGCCGCCGCCGCGAGGTCCGCGTACGCGTACTTGCCCCCTTCCGCCTCCACCTTCGCCTTGCGCTCGAGCGCCACCGCGATCGCCTGCCCGAGCTCCTGCGTCGAGTAACGGCCCGCCGTGATCGGACCGGGCTTCGGACGTGGGAGCACGCGCAGCTCGCCCTTCGGCCCCAAACCAACCGCGTGCTCCGCGAGCGGCTCGAGGATCTCCACGACGTCATCCATCGACCCGTACCGCTCCGCGGGCGAACGCGAGAGCGCCCTCGTGAGGACCTCGCGCACCGCCGCGGGCACGCCCGCCGCCTCCATCGGCCGCGGCGCCTCCGACATCATCGCCGCCACGGTCGAGAGCGCGTCGTGCGTGTCCCAGGGCCTCGTCCCCTCGCAGAGCTCGTACCCGAGCAAGGCCCACGAGAACTGGTCCGTGCGCCCGTCCGCGGCTTTTCCGCGCACCTGCTCGGGCGCCATGTACATCGGCGTCCCGCTCACGCCGCCCCTCGTGACGAGCGACGGCGCGCTCGGCTTCGCCGTGGGGGCCCCGGGATCCACGGGCGCCGCGCTCCGCCGCGCAATGCCGAAATCCAGCACTTTTACGCGCCCGTCATGACGCACCATGACGTTCTCCGGCTTGATGTCGCGATGCACGATCCCGGCCCGGTGCGCCGCGGCGAGCGCGCGGGCCACGTCCACGAGCCAGCGGATCTTGCGCGCGAGGGGCACGCTCGTGTCGCCCACGTACGCGCGTAACGTCTCGCCCTCGACGAGCTCCATCGCGATGAACGGTTGCCCTTCCCATTCGCCGACGTCGTAGATGGAGATCGCGTTCGGATGATCGAGCGCCGCCACGGCCCTCGCCTCGCGGAGCGCCCGCGCCGCCGCCTCCTCGTCCCCGGCCGCG
>JANMGF010000936.1:0-7055 GCA_031374535.1 Polyangium sp. (in: bacteria) | reverse complement strand
AAGCAAGACTCGTGCCCGGTCCGGGAAAGTGCTAGCTTCGGGCTCACTCATGATGCTCGTGAACGCAGCAATTCGGCAAAACGCCGAGCCCGCACCGCGGGACGCAGCGATTGGAGGGAACTGATGGGCATGGAGATGAAGCTCCAGGTCAAGATGTCCCAGCAGCTGGTGATGACACCGCAGCTGGTGCAGGCGATTCGGCTGCTGCAGCTGTCGCGCCTCGAACTGGTAGAGGAAGTCCGCAAGGAGCTCGACGGCAATCCGTTGCTCGCCGACGACTCGGGGGAGTCGGTGTCCTCTTCGTCGCGTGACACCTCCGGGACGAACCAACGGGACACGCAGGATGTCGACGGACGGTCCTCGCTCGACCGCTCGGGGCCGGAGCACTCCGACACCGATCTCGCGATGCGGGACACGGAGAAACGCGTCAAGGAGGTCGACTGGGAGCAGTTCCTCGAAAATCGCCAGCTTCAGCAGGCGATGCCGTCGCAGCGCGGCGGGTTCGAGGAGATGCCGCCGATCGAGCAGAACCTCACGCGGTCGCTGAGCGTCCAGGAGCACCTGCTCTGGCAGCTCCAGATGAGCGATTTCGTGGAGAACGAGTGTCGTTTCGCGGAGCTCGTCATCGGCAACCTCGACGAACGGGGCTACCTCGACCTGTCGGGCGGGGAAAACCCGGACGGGACGAAGCGGCCGGATCTGACGATCGAAGACCTCGCGAAGGAATCGGGGCTCAATCCCGAGGACGCGCCCTTCGTGCTGGCGATGCTTCAGCGCTTCGACCCGGTGGGCGTCGCCGCGCGTGACCTCAGCGAGTGCCTGCGGATCCAGGCGGAGGTGCTCGGCTACGACGCGATCGAGATGGCCATCATCAAGGACCACCTCCACAACGTCGAGCGACGGAACTTCCCGGCGATCGCCAAGGCGCTGAAGATCCCGCTGGAGGAGGTCTACGAGTCGGTCCAGGAGATCCAGAAGCTCGAGAGCGTGCCGGCCCGGAACTTCGCCGAGGTCGACGACAAGACGATCGCGATCACGCCCGACGTCTACGTGATCAAGGACGGCGATCTCTGGGTCGTGACGGACAACGACAAGGGTTTGCAGCGGCTCTTCATCAACGAGGGGCTCGCGCAGAAGATGCTGAAGGACCCCAAGGCCAAGGAGTTCATCAGCGAGAAGCTCCGCTCCGCGCAGTGGCTGATCCGCGCGATCGAGCAGCGGCGCCGGACGATCATCAAGGTGACCGAGTGCATCGTCGAGAAGCAGAAGGACTTCCTTGAGCGAGGCGTGGCCTTCCTGAAGCCGATGATCCTGCGCGATGTGGCCGAGAGCGTGGGGATGCACGAGTCGACGATCTCGCGCGTGACGTCGAACAAGTACGTGCACACGTCGCAGGGGCTCTTCGAGCTGAAGTACTTCTTCAACTCGTCGATCCACCGCGTCGCCGATGAGGACATCGCGTCGGAGAGCGTGAAGCAGGCGATCAAGAAGATCATCGCGGCGGAGGACAAGTCGAACCCGCTGAGTGATCAGGCGATCGTGAAGATCCTCGAGGACCAGGACGGCATCCGGATCGCGCGGCGCACGGTCGCGAAGTACCGCGAGATGCTCGGCATCCTGTCGTCCTCGAAGCGCAAGAAGATGTTCTGATCGCCCCCCGCATGAGCGCCGAAAAACTCACCCCCGAGCTCCTCTTCGCGAAGTTCTTCCAGCCGTATTATCCCAAGGACGTGCGGTTCGACCTGACGAAGGCGCGCACGGAAGACGCGAACCCGGCGAAAAACCCGGCTATTTTGGGGCAGATCGAGGAGATCGCACGGACCTTCGGGCACCTCGCGCCGAAGGTGCTGGGCGCGCCGGACCTCGCGCTCGATTCTTCGGACGCCTCGGTGCATCGGCTCGGGGCGAAGATCACGCGCGAGAAGCGAGATGCTTGGCTCGAGCCTTCCGTGAAAGGAGAGCCGCCGTTCCTCGTGCAGTTCGTCACGCACGGCGCGCTCTACGTGGGGGCGTGCGTGGTGAAGAACCACGGGGGACAATGGCAAGCGCGAAGGCCGCTATGGGAGTCGCTCGTGCGGCTCACGTCGAAGGCGGGCACGGGGGACCTTTCGGTCTTCGGGTGGTGGCTGAAGGCGCTGTCGGACGACGAGATCGATCATCCGCGGCTCGTCGATCGCTACCGGACGCACGTGGAGGTGCCGACGTTCGACGCGGACGCGCTTTCGGTGATCGCGCCCCCGGACCGGCGGATGCCGAAGCTCGCGAAGGTGCGGTACGACCTGCTCTACAAGCACCTGCGCGCGCACCTGCCGGAGCTGCGGGACGTGGGCGAGGACTTTCCGTCGGCCGAACGTTTCGCCGAGCTCGGCTTCAAGTGGCTGGATTTCGTGTGGCTCGGCGGCGGGCGGATGCTCTTGATGCACGGGCCGACGCCGGAGGGCGTGCATCTCTTCTGGCTCGATTCGAAGGGTTTCGTGAAGAGCGCTTTTTATCCCGCAGACGCGTTCCCGGCGCATGTCGTGGAGACGGACGGGGACAAACTACGGGTGATCGTGAGCATCCAGAACACCATGCAGGTGCACGAGATGCTCTGGTGGGGGGCGTGAGGGGCGTACTTCAGCGGCGCATGCGTTTCCGCTTCGCGGGGGGACGTGTGGCTTTGAGTTCGAAGACCTTCCGGTAGATCTCGTCGAGCGAAAGTCGAGCGCCGATCGCGGAGAGATCGACGTCCTCCGGCGGGCGCACGTCGCGCACGGTCCATGACCCGTCCTCGTTGCGAACGCAGTGCTCGACGTGCACCTCGTCCTGGGAGATGCGCAGGTAGTGACGGAGCGAGGGGATACGCCGGTAGTGCTCGAACTTCTCAAGCCGGTCATAGGACGCCGTGCTTGGGGAGCGGACCTCGATCAGGACGATGGGGTTCGTGGCGGTGTGCTCGTTGTCGGGATCTCGGGCAAATGGGCCGCAAATGACGCTCACATCAGGGTAGGTCGCGAGTCCCGTCTCTTTGACGCGGACGCGCAGATCGGCGCCAAAGACGAGGCATGGTCGATCGCCGAGGGCGGCGCCGAGCGCACGAATCATGTTCGATGCGATCAGCGAGTGCTCCGCTGATCCACCAGACATGGCGAAGATCTGGCCGTTCAGGTACTCGTGCCTGTTCTTACTCGTCTCCTCGAGTTCGATGTACTCCTCGAACGTGTACGCGAGCTCTTCCGCGGGCTCGTTCATTCCGGGACCTCCTCGGACAAATGATACCATCGGTTTTACCCGAGCTCCGCCGCCAAACCTTTCGCTTCTTCGAGCCCCGCACGCTTCTTCTTCAGCTCGCCCAGCTGAACGCGCGACTCGGTCACGACCTCGGGCGGCGCCTTCTCGGCGAAGCTCGGCAAGGAGAGCTTCTTCTCCAGCGCGGCGATGTCTTTGTCGGTCTTCTTGATCTCGCGATCGATACGCGCCGCTTCCTTCGCGCCCTCGACGAGGCCCCGTAGATCGACGAGCACCTCGACGCCCGACGCCACGTTCATCACGGCGCCCTTCGGACGTGCGCCGCCGCGAGGCTCGATCACGGGCTCGTTCACCGTCTTCACGAGCGTCTTGATCGCGCGCGCCTCGGCCCGCAGGAGCGCGAGCGTGGACTCGCCTTCCGCGCGGAGGAGCAGCGGGACCTCGGCGCCGGGGTGCACCTCGTGTTCGCTGCGGATCGTTCGCGCGGCGGAGATCGCAGCCTGCACGAGGGCCATGTCACGCTCGGCGGCTTCATCACGCAGGACCGTGCCCGGCTCCGGGTACGGCGCGAGCGCGATCGACTTCGGCGCGCCCTCGGGCCGCGGCAAACGCTGCCAGAGCTCCTCGGTGATGTACGGGATGAACGGGTGGAGCGCGCGCATCGACGTCTCGATCACGTACGCGAGCACGTCCTTCGTCTCGTCCTGCTCGGGACCTGGCAACGCGCCTGCGCTCGGGTTGAGCACGGGCTTCGTGAGCTCGAGGTACCAGTCGCAGAGCTCGCCCCAGAAGAAGTGGTAGAGCGCGAGCGCGGCTTCATCGAGGCGGAACTCGTCGAGCCCACGTCGGTTGACCTCGAGCGCGTTGCCGAGGCGCGAGAGGATCCAGCGGTTCGTCAGGGTCGTCGCGCGCGGGGGCTCGCGTCCGACGCGCGCGCCTTCGAGGTACGGCGAGGCGTAACGGACCGCGTTCCAGATCTTGTTGCAGAAGTGCCGGTAGCCCTCGATCTTCTTCGGCGAGAGCGGGATGCGGCGTGCTTGCGGGGAGTACGTGCTCAGCGTGAAGCGGAGCGCGTCGGCGCCGTACGCGGAGAAGCCCGCGCCCATCGACGAGGCGGAAGGGTACGCCTTCTTGAACTTCTTCAGCGACTCCTCGCGCGGCGCGCCGGGCAGCGTTTTTTCGAGGACCGCTTCGAACGTCGCGCCGTGCACGAGGTCGAGCGGATCGATCACGTTGCCCTTCACCTTGCTCATCTTGTCGCCGGTCTCGTCGACGACCATGCCGTGCAAGAGGATACGCTTGAAGGGCGGCACGCCCATGAAGTGGATGCCCATCATCATCATGCGGGCGACCCAGAAGAAGAGGATGTCGTAGCCAGTCTCGAGATCACTCGCCGGGTAGAACTTGCGGAGCATGTCCGTGTCGTTCGGCCAGCCAAGCGTGGAGAAGGGCCAGAGCCCGCTCGAGAACCACGTGTCGAGGACGTCTTCGTCCTGGCGGAGGCTGGAAGAATGGCACTTGTCGCACGTGGTGGGATCCTCGCGCGTGACCATGATGTGGTTGCAAGCGTCGCAGTAAAACGCCGGGATCCGATGGCCCCACCAGAGCTGGCGCGAGATGCACCAGTCGAGGATGTTGGTCATCCAGTGCTCGTAGGTCTTCGTCCAGTCCTCGGGGATGATCTTCACGTGGCCGTGACGAACGGCGGCGAGCGCGGGGCCGGCGAGGGGTTTCATCCGGACGAACCACTGCGTGGAGATCATCGGCTCGACGATCGAACCGTTCCTCTGGCTGCGCGGCAGGACGAGTTTGTGCTGCTCGTTTCCGCGCGTTAGACCGAGCGCCTCGAGTTCTTTCTTCACCGCCCGGCGCGCGGCGAAGCGCTCCATGCCTTGGAACGGGCCGGCGTTCTCGTTGAGCGAGCCGTCCTTGTTCATGATCGAGATCATCTCGAGCTTGTGGCGTTTGCCCGTCTCGTGATCGTTGAAGTCGTGCGCGGGCGTGACCTTCACGGCGCCCGTGCCGAACTTGGGATCGACGAGGATGGCATCCGTGATGATCGGGATCGTGCGATCGAGGAAGGGGTGCTGGAGGCGTTTGCCGTGGAGGTGCGTGTAGCGAGGATCGTCGGGATGAACCGCGACGGCCGTGTCACCGAGCATCGTCTCGGGGCGCGTCGTGGCGACGACGAGCTCGCCTTCCGTACCCGCTACGGGATACGCGAACTTGAAGAGCTCACCATCTGCCTCTTCGTTGTCGACCTCGAGGTTCGAGAGCACGGTCTGCGCTTCGCAGTCCCAGTGCACGAGGCGCGTGTCGCGGTAGATGAGCTCTTGTTCGTGGAGACGCACGAACGCTTCACGCACGGCGCGCGACATGTCGGCGTCCATCGTGAACTTGCTGCGGGGCCAGTCGGGGCTCGCGCCGAGCTCGCGTTGCTGGAGGGCGATGCGTCCGCCGCTCTCGGTTTTCCACTGCCAGACGCGCTCGATGAAGGCTTCGCGGCCGAGGTCGTGGCGGGTCTTGCCTTCGCGCTTGAGTTGTCGCTCGACGACGGTCTGCGTGGCGATGCCCGCGTGATCGATGCCCGGCTGCCGGAGCGTGTTGAACCCGCGCATGCGATGCCAGCGGGTGAGGACGTCCTCGAGCGTGACGAAGAGCGCGTGGCCCATGTGAAGCGACCCCGTGACGTTCGGGGGCGGCATGGGCAGGACGTACACGGGCCGCGTATCCGCCGGATCGGGGTTGGCGGCGAAGACGCCGTGCTCGACCCAGTAGGCGTACCAGCGGGGCTCGACGTCCTTCGGCTCGTAACCTTTCGCGAGTTCGGCAGTGCTCATCGGGGGCAGGCACCTTGCCACACCGCGGCAAGATCCACGAGGGGCTTGGAGAAACCCCCTCGCGTGCGTGGCCCCCGGCCGGAGCTACTTCGTGAGGCGGGCGATCTCTTCTTTGATCAGCGTCTCGGCGAGCACCGGGACGACCTCCCACACGACGCGCTCGATGACCTCACGCGAGAGCGCGAGCACGCCTTCGATTTGCGCGGTCGTCAAGCCGAGCTCCTCGAGTTTCGTGGTCATCTGACCGTTCACGGAGCCCGTGAGAGCAGCGGCGCCGACGGCCGGTTTCGCCGCAGCGGGAGCAGCCTCGGGCTTTGCGGGGGCCGCGGGCATGCCCGGGATCCCCGCGTTCACGCCGCCCGGGTTGTAGAGCATCGTCTTCGCGCGCTGGGGCGTGGCCGCTGCTGCTGCCGCGGGGGCGGCGGCAGGCTTCGCGGCGGCGGCGGCCGGGGCCGGGGCCGGGATCGGCGCGAGGGCCGGGGCGGGCGCGGTGGCGGCCTTCGGGAGCTCGGCCGGCTTGCCAGGCGAGGCGAGGAGCTTCCGGACCTTGTCGATCATCGCCGTGCTGTCGTACGGCTTGTCCATGTGCTCGTCGGCCTGCGCCGCCGTGCCCTTGGCTTGATCGTAGGGGTTCTGTTTGGACGACAGGATGAGGACCTGGGTCGACGGAGACGCCTGTTTGATCGCCTTGCAGAGGTCGTAACCGTCCTTGCCCCCGAGCGTGACGTCCGCGATCACGAGGGCAGGTTTCTCGGTCTTGAGCTTCTCCAGGGCGGCGTCGGGCCCATTGACCGCCACGCAGCGAAACTCGGGACCCGCAAACGTGATCTCGAGGACCTTGCGCATGGTCACGCTGTCATCGACGGCGAGAAGGGTTATAGCCACGGAACGATTCTCCTCTTCAATCTGCTAAATTCGCCTTGTTTTTCCGGGATCCACCGACGGTACGTCTGCCGATAGGCGCCGGAGAAGCTAGAGCGAGGCAGT
>JANMGF010000886.1:0-1675 GCA_031374535.1 Polyangium sp. (in: bacteria) | reverse complement strand
CCGGCAAGCAGCTCGGGAGGTGATGACGGTGTCGCGTATACGTCTCCAGTTCCAGACCGACGATGCACGGGTTCAGGCGCTGTGCACTCGGTACTGGGAGCTGACGGAGGGTGGCCAGTTCGTGCACAAGGTCCCCGCCATCGCCGCCGAGGCAGCGATGCCGGACCATCAGCTCATCCAGCTCGTCAGGGGCTCCTGCCGTGCGTCCTCGGATATGGCATGCGCTTGCGGCACGCCGTACCACTTCTTCAGCCGCGCAGATTTCGTTCGATGCTCCCGGGGAAAGGACACCGGCTGGGTGTGCGGTCGATGTAGCCAGGAAGCCGCGCGCCAGCGTCGGCTCGAAGCAGATGCCTTTCTCGCGAGAAAGCGCGCGATGGTTCGGCGGGCTTGGCCCATGGGTGAGCCCACGGATCCCCGTACGCTCTCTCTGCGCTCCGCGGTGCATTTGGTAAGCTTCATCGAACACGCCCGTACGGAGACACTCGATGTCCTCGCCCCGCTCGCCGAAAGACCCGGGCCGTTCACCGGGACGCCCGGGGACGACCTGAGCGTGGTTCGTGGACTTCTCAGGCAGCGGCTCATTTACCCGGACCCAGCGCGATTGCAGGGTTTCACGTTTGCCGACGATGGGAGCGTGAGCCTTTTTCTCGATGCGGTTTCGTGGCGGCTCGCCGCGCCGGATTTCGCCGATCTTGCGACCGCGTATGCGCTGGAGCTCCTAAATCTGCTGCAAACTCCTGGGGCCTGGCTGTCTCGGTGGATCCACGAGCTGCCGTGCGTGTGGACAGAGGTCGCCGTGCGGGAGTGCATGATTTTCCTCGAGTCGAGGCTCGCGCACCATGGCCTTCCCCCCGACCTCGTGGACGAGAGGGCGAGCCGCGGGCTCGAAGTCGTGCTGGACATCTTCTCGATCGGACAAACATGCAATGTCATCTTTCAGGCTGTCGCGAGGACGCACGAATACCGCATGACGTATCCCGATACAACAAGCGCGCACCTGGGGAACCTCGTGCTTTACTGGATCCGGAAAATCACCAAGCGGTACTCAACACGAATGGATGCATTGCGTGCGTTCACGCGCCCCTGCACTGCGACGGTTACACGAATTCTGTTCTACACCGTGCTTGGGGTGGGCGAGGACGGTTTCATGATGAACAAGTCGGACATGCAACTCGCAGCCGGAAGCTGAAGGCTGGCCGCGCAACGTGCGGCCACGGCTAACAGCCCGTGGACTTATCCGACAGGGGATCGACAAGAGGGCGCTTGTTTGATAGAGAGCGTCCACCATGTCGATGGGGCGAACACAGGAGAAGCAAGCGCCGCTTTGGGTGGCGGCGCCGTCGTTGCCGCGGTCGCCTGGGCACCGGTTCTACGAGAAGCTGAACGAGCTTCTGCGTGAGAACGGGTTTGACCGGGCCATGGAGGCGGCGTGCGCGAAGTACTTCGAGGCCGATGGGACGGCGGGCAGGCCGTCGATCGCGCCGGGACTGTACTTCCGAATGCTACTGGTCGGGTATTTCGAGGGGATCGAGTCCGAACGCGGGCTCGAGTGGCGGTGCACGGACTCGCTGTCCCTGCGGGAGTTTTTGGGCCTGATGCCCGGTGAAACGGTGCCCGATCATTCGACGCTGTCCAAGATGCGCAAGCGGCTCGGCAGCGAGGTCTTCGAGAC